>CAYGSQ010000007.1:0-20713 GCA_964352435.1 uncultured Gammaproteobacteria bacterium
CATTCAGATCCTGAGCATCGCGTACTTTCGAATCGACTTCGAACGACTTGAGTGCGCTGCGGAACTGATCGCGATCAACGCCCTGGCTTTCGATAAAATCGAGCAGTTTGTCTTCGGTAGGCATCAGGTTGCGATTGGTGTGAATCTCTTTAAACAACGGCGTGTGCAGCTGGTCCCAATTGCCAAGTGACTGCGCTGCGTAAAACGCCTGAGCGTGCAGCTTGGCCACGTTGTTGAAAATGGCCGGCAGGCGCACAAAGTTCATTTCCTGGGGCTGATTTTTCAGCACAGATTCGATGAAGGGCTCGAAGCTGTAGCAGTGCGGGCACTGATACATAAACACTTCCGTTAGTTCGACTTGCTCCGGCGCACTGCTGGTGCGCTTGGCGGGAGACAGAACCAGGTAGTCCTTGCCTGCGCGGAAGGTCTTGTCGCCCATGGCGATAAGCTCGGCATTGACAGCCGTGGACCGTGGCATATCCGCGGACGCTTCGGCGACGAGCTTGGCTTTGGCTCTGGCCGCCGCGTCGTCACGTGATAGCTGATCGTTAGCGCGTGCTGCGGCACGGGCCTCTTCGATGGTCATTTTGGCCTCAGCTTTGGCTGAGTCCATGACCTCGGTGGCCTGCGTGGCGGCGGTGTCGGTCGCGGCAACGGCGGCGGTGCTTACTTCGCCAGGGCTGCAGCCGTTAAGTCCGAAGGCAATGCCGCCGGCGATTGCCACAATAATTAATAGGTTGCGAAGCATAGTGTTCTCCTGCTTTTTTATTGGCGTGCCGCCCTGATACGGGCGGCACGCGATGTCGTCTTAGTCGCCGCAACGGCGAAATAGTTCGCTACGGTTTACTTAAGGCCCTGTACAAACGAGGCCAGCGCAGCCATGTCTTCGGCGCTGAGCATCGACGCGACTTGGTGCATCATCGAGGTTTTGGTGTCGGATGCACCGGCACGGCTGCCGTCTGCGTAGGCCCGCAGTTGGTTAATCAGGTACGTGGTCTTTTGACCAGATACGCTCGGCATGCCGGCGGGCGCATTGCCGCGGCCGGCGGGACCGTGACAGGCCGCGCACGCCGCGATGCCGCGTTCCTTGTCGCCCGCGCGGTAGAGCTTCGCGCCGTGGTCTGCGAGCGCCGGGTCCGCCGGTGTGACAGTGACCGGCTTGGCCGCGTAATAGGCGGCAATATCGGCTTTGTCCTGATCGCTCAGGCCCATCGACATGGGCGTCATCAGGACGTTCTGGCGTGTGCCCGTCTGAAACGCGTTGAGCTGGGACACGATATAATTTTCGTGTTGACCGGCCAATGAAGGCCATTCGGCATTCCCACTGTTGCCGTCAAGGCCGTGGCATGCGGCACATACCGCAGATTTGCCCTGACCGGCGGCGGCATCGCCCGCGGCTTGAACGTTGACCGAGAAAGCGGTGGTGGCGAGAAAAACCAACGTGGCGCATGAAGCGCGAAACTGAATGAAACGCATAGTCGTTACGAATCCTGTGTTGACATAAGGCTGACGCATTTGGCCGTGCTAAACTGCCGCGCCGCGATTGCGGCATGAGAGTGTACACCAACCCAACATTTCGGGGCACTGCAGTTCATGGTTTCACTAAATAGCGCTGAGTTTCTGACCAGCGCCAATGCGCTGTCCGGTTGCCCGGAAGATACAGGTCACGAAGTTGCCTTCGCTGGCCGTTCCAATGCCGGTAAATCCAGCGCGCTCAACGTTATTACCAATCGTCGTGCGCTGGCCAGAATTAGCAAGACGCCGGGCCGTACCCAGCTCCTCAATTTTTTTGAGGTGGCCGCACATGCACGCCTGGTTGACCTGCCAGGCTACGGCTATGCCCGCGTGCCGGCTCGGGTGCGCGCCCACTGGCGCAGTCTGATGGGTGAGTATTTTCAACAGCGTCAATCACTTGCAGGCTTGGTGGTGATCATGGACGTGCGCCGGCCGCTGATGCCCTACGATCAGCAAATGCTGGGTTATGGCGGTGAAGCGGGGCTGGATATGCACATCCTGCTGACCAAGGCGGACAAACTTAGCCGCGGCGCCGGGTCGGGGGTACTGCAGAAAACGCGGGCACAACTCGATCCGCGCGTGACCATCCAGCTTTTTTCGGCCTTGAAAAACACGGGTCTGGATGAGGCGCGCGAGCGTATTGCTAACTGGTTGTCGCTCAAAGAAAAAGACCTCGACGCCGATTAGGGGAGACGTCGAGGTCAATTGGTGTCCGGCATGGGGCTACCGGACTTGACCCGCTCAGGGAGGGCAGCGGGTGAGCAGCCATTAAGGCGCTCACTACGTTTGAGGCCTACCCGGGGTAAAAGTTCGCAGAGGGCAAAAATATGTTGCCGATTTTTTGTAAGTGCTTGATTGCAAATCTAATGCGCTTCATCCCAATTGATGCCTTCACCGGTATCTACGCGTAGGGGGACGGCTAGCGTCGCCGCGGCGCACATGCGTTCGACGACGCCAGCGGTCACCGCCTCGGCGTCTTTATGCGCGACCTCCAGAACCAGTTCATCGTGCACCTGCATGATGACCTGCGCGTCATAGTGGCCTTCGGCCAGCCAATCGTGCACGACAATCATGGCGCGCTTGATGATGTCCGCAGCCGTGCCCTGCATCGGTGCATTAATGGCGCTGCGCTCCGCATACTGTCGCCGCGCCGCGTTGCGCGCGTTGATTTCCGGCAGATACAGACGGCGACCAAACACGGTCTCAACATAGCCGTCGTCATGCGCCTTGGCGCGCGTGTCATCCATGTAGCGCTTGACCCCGGGGTAACGTTCAAAATACAGGTCGACATAGTCCTGTGCCGCGCCGCGCGTGATGCCCAGCTGCTTGGCCAGTCCGAAGGCGGACATGCCATAAATAAGTCCAAAGTTGATTGCCTTGGCCGAGCGCCGCTGTTCGGTACTGACGTCGTCAAGCGGGGCGCCAAATACCTCGGCTGCGGTAGCTTGGTGAATATCGCGGTCTTCGGCGAACGCCGTTGTCAGGCCTTCATCACCCGACAAATGCGCCATGATGCGCAGCTCGATTTGCGAGTAATCGGCGGCCACGATGCGCTTGCCCTTGGGCGCAATAAACGCCTGGCGAATGCGGCGGCCCTCGGCTGAGCGAATCGGGATGTTCTGCAGGTTGGGGCCTTGCGAGGACAGGCGTCCTGTTGCCGCCACGGCCTGGTGATACGAGGTATGCACGCGTCCCGTGCGCTCGCACACCTGTTCGGGCAGGCGATCCGTGTAGGTCGACTTCAATTTGCTGACGCTGCGATATTCCAGAATAAGCTGCGGCAGTTCGTAGTCGAGCGCGAGTTCCTGCAATACGTCCTCGGCCGTCGACGCCTGACCTTTCGGCGTTTTGCGGATAATCGGCAGGCCAAGTTTGTCGAACAGGATTTCCTGTAGCTGCTTGGGCGAGCCGAGATTAAATTCCTGGCCGGCGGCGGCGTAGGATTCGGCTTGCAAGGTGTGCATACGCGCAGCGAGCTCTTTGCTTTGCTTGGCCAGCATGTCGGTATCGATCAACACGCCGCGATATTCCATGTCGCGCAAAACCTCGATCAGCGGTTGTTCGATATCGTCGTAAATTTTTCTGAGTGCGGGCTCGGCTTCAAGCTGCGGCCAGATCGCGTTATGCAACGCCAGTGTGACGTCCGCATCCTCGGCCGCGTACGGGCCGGCAAGCTCGATATCGACCTCGTCGAAACCGATTTGCTTGACGCCTTTGCCGGCAACGTCTTCGTAGTGAATGGTCTCGCGGCCCAAAAAGCGCCGTGCCACCGTGTCCATGTCGTGTCGGCCCGCTGCGCTGTTGAGCACGTACGATTCGATCATGGTGTCGAACGCCATGCCCGCGAGCGCGATATCGTGATTCTTGAGAACGTGCGCGTCATATTTAATATGGTGGCCGACCTTCTTGACCGTGGGGTCTTCCAGCAAAGGCTTTAGCGCGTTCAACACCGTGTCGCGATCCAGCTGCTGCGGTGCGCCGACGTAGCGGTGGGCGAGCGGCACGTACGCCGCATGCCCGGTCTCGACCGCGAACGATACGCCGACAATTTCCGCCGCCATGTAGTCGAGACTGGTGGTCTCCGTATCGAAGGCGATCAGTGATGCTGACTTGAGCCGCTTGAGCCACGCGTCAAAGTCTTTTTGCTCAAGCACGGTATCGAAGACCGCCGCTTGCTCGTCGGTCGCGATAGTCTGCGTGATGCCGTCGGACTTGGGTAGTTGCCGCAGCGGCGTATTGAACTCGAGACGCTGGTACACCTCGGTCAACGCCGCGACGTCGGCGGCGGTGCGCTTGAGATCGTCGGGCTTGAGTTCCATGGGCACCGCGCACTCGATGGTTGCCAGTTCGCACGACAGTTTGAGCTGTTCAAGATTGTCGCGCAGACTTTCGCCGACTTTGCCCTTGATCTGGTCCGCATTGTCGATCACGCCCTGCGCGGTGTCGTACTGCGCCAGCCATTTCGATGCCGTTTTGGGACCGACCTTCGGTACGCCAGGGATGTTGTCGGAGGTGTCACCCACCAACCCAAGATAGTCGACGATCTGGTCAGGCCGTACGCCAAACTTCTTCATGACCAGCGCATCATCAAACGACTCGCCGGTCATCGTGTTCATCAGCGAGACGCTGGGGCCCACGAGCTGCGCCATGTCCTTGTCGCCGGTTGAAATCAACGTCGCGGTCTTGTTGGCGGCGGCCTGTGAGGCCAGGGTGCCGATGACGTCGTCGGCCTCGACGCCCTCGACGGACACCAGCGGCAGTCCCAGCAGGCGCACGATGTCGTGGATGGCCTCAACCTGTTCGCGCAGCTCGGGCGGCATCGGGGGGCGATTCGCTTTGTATTCGGGATAGCGCTCGTGGCGAAACGTCTTGCCGCGCGCGTCGAATACCACCGCAATGTGCGTGGGGTCGTATTCGTTGATCAGTTTGTTCAGCATGTTGATCACGCCAAGCGTGGCGCCAGTGGCCACTCCGGCCGCGTTGGTCAGCGACGGCAACGCGTGAAAGGCGCGATACAGGTACGACGAACCGTCGACCAAAATAAAAGGGGGTTTTTTCTTGCTCATGACCGGCTCATGCCGAGCACGCCACGATTACGGCGTGCTGGCGTCAGTTTCAGAAGTGGATTCAGGGTCTTCGTCCGTCGCGGGTACGGCTGCAGGGTCGGGTTCACTTGGCAGGTACAACGCGCCCGTCTGGCCGCAGCCCGCCAGCGACAGCGTGCTGAGAAGGACAAGGGCGGCGGGGATCAGGGCGGCTCGAAGCATGCCCGCAGTGTACGTCAGCGCTTGCCAAAAGTACCGTTTGACCGGCACCTCTGGCGTACAATGGCGCCGCTTCCAATATCAATCACAGGAAATAAATCCATGGCTTTGCTCGAGTCCGTCGTTGTCGATACCGGTCCCAGTCCCACGCGCAGCGTCATCTGGCTCCACGGGCTCGGTGCCGACGGTCATGATTTCGAACCCATCGTCCCTGAGCTTAAGCTTGCGGCCCAGCCCGCCGTCCGGTTTGTGTTTCCGCATGCGTCGGTGCGGCCGGTTACCTTGAACGGCGGCATGTCCATGCGCGCGTGGTTCGATATCTACAGCCTCGACAAAAGCGGGCCGCAGGACGAGGCCGGTATTGCGCAAAGCGTTGCTGAGGTCGAGGCACTTATCGCGGCGCAAATTGCAGACGGTCGCAGCGCGAGCGACATCGTGTTGGCCGGATTTTCACAAGGTGGCGTGATCGCCCTGCATACCGCGCTGCGCTATCCGGTGAAACTGGGTGGCGTGATGGCGCTGTCCACCTATTTGCCCGCCCATGAGGCGCTGCTGTCTGAGGCGGCAAGTGCGAATTCCGATATACCCATTTTTCTCGCCCATGGGCGCATGGACCCGGTGTTGGCGTTTGCGCTGGGCGAGGAGGTTCGTGCGGTCCTTGAGGGCGCGGGTTACGCACTCGAATGGCACGAATATCCGATGGCGCATCAGGTGTGCATGGAAGAACTGCAGCACATCGGGCAGTGGCTTGGAAAAACGCTCGGCACCTGAGTCGGGTGCCGAGCGCAGATGCGCTAGTGGCTTGCCGCGTAGCGCTCGGTTTCGCGCCATACGCGCATCAGATTGCCGCCCAGCACTTTGCGAATATCGGCGTCGCTGTAGCCGCGCCGCAATAGACCGACGATCAAATTGGGGTACGACGACACGTCTTTGAGACCCGTGGGCAGGCTGTCGCCGACGCCATCATAGTCGGAACCGATACCAATGTAGTCGATGCCAACCAGTTCGCGAATGTGGTCGACGTGATCGAGTACGTCTTCCAGATCAGCGTAGTCAAACGGATTGTCGGCGCGATAGCGTTCGGTAAATGCGTCGGCCTCATCGCCTTGTAACGGATAGTCGTTAGCCTCCAGATACGCGTCACGGGCGGCCTTGAGCTTGTCGTAGCTTGCGCGTGAACGCGCGCTGATAAACGTCGAGCCGTAGTTGATCTGAATGACGCCGCCCGCCTGCGCGAGGGCCACAATCATGTCGTCGTTCATATTGCGTTCAAAGCCGGGCGTGAAATAGCGCGCCGAGGAGTGCGAGGCGATCGGCGGTACTTTGGTGATCTTCATGACGTCATAGAACGCGTCGTCCGAGACATGTGAGATATCGACCATGATGCCCAGGTTGTTCATTTCGCGGACCAGTTCTTCGCCAAACGGGCTCAGGCCGTTCCACTGGCGCTCGGGGTCATAGGATGAGTCACAAATGTGATTGCTTTTTGAATGCGTCAATGTGATGTAGCGAATGCCGCGTTCATAAAAGTGCGTCAGGTTGGCAAGGTCGCCGTCAATAGGGGCGCCGTTTTCCATGCCCAGTGGCAGCGAAATGACGCCGCGCTCAAAGTCGCGCATGACGTCCGCCGTTGAATGCGCAATGGAAAACTTGTCAGGCGAGTTGGCCGCGATGTTCTCAATCATGTCGATGAGTTCGTTAGCCAGTGCCGTGGCGGTGCCCGCAGCCTCGCGCTCAGCAGGAATATAGATGGACATAAATGGCGCGTTCAGGCCGCCGGCGACGGCGCGCGGGTAGTCAAAGTCGCCTTTGGCCGTCGCGCGGGATACGTCTTCGTATTCTTCTTCAAGGCGGTAGGGCACATCGATGTGGGTGTCGACGATGAGTGAGCTGGCCGCCAACGCGCGACCGCGCTCCTGTAGGAGCTTGTCTGGATCGACGTCCGTGGTGGCGCACGCCGTGACCATCAGCGCCGCTGCAAATACCGTTAACCGTCGCAACATAGAAAATCTCCAGCTATTGAAAATCAGAGTGTTTGTGGTCGGGTCACCAGGACTTCGTCCAAATCGATCCCGGTGCCGGCTGGCTCAAAGCCCAGTACGTGGCCATAAAAAGCCAGTTCGGCGCTCAGTGCAAATTTTATATTGTCGGCCCGCCGAAATCCGTGGCCTTCGCCTTCAAATGGCACGTAGCCGACCAGCACGTCATTGTCGCGCAGCGCCGCGACCATGGTTTGTGCCTGATTCGGTGGCACGACCTTGTCGTCCAGCCCCTGGAAGAAAATGACAGGGCAGTTGAGCTGCTCGACATGGTTGATCGGCGAGCGCGCAACGTAGGTGTCGCGATACTCGGGGTACGGGCCAACCATGCGGTCAAGATAGCGCGATTCGAATTTGTGCGTGTCCTTGACCAGCAATTCGAGATCGCCGATGCCGTAGTGGCTGGCACCCGCTGCAAACACGTCGTCAAAGGTCAGTGCGCACAGCACCGTGTAACCGCCCGCACTGCCACCACTGATGAGACAACGCGCGCGATCGACAAGTCCCTGTTCGGCGAGCACAGCGACCGCGTGGCGGCAGTCGAGCACATCAAAAATGCCCCACTGGCCGCGCAGCGAATGCCGATACGCGCGGCCGTAGCCGGTGCTGCCGCGATAGTCAAGGTCCAGCACGGCGATACCACGCGAGGTCCAGAATTGGATGCGCGGATCGAGCACGTTGGCGGTCGACCCCGTCGGGCCGCCGTGGCATTTGACCAGAACGGGCGGTGCCTCGCCGTCACCCAGCTCAAATTCGGGGTTGGTGGGCGCATAGAAAAAGCCGTGGCAGGCGTCGTCGCGGCCTGCGCGAAACGTCATCGGCTGCGGTACGGCGACAGCGGACGCTTCTATTTCCAGATCATTCGAGCGCTGATGCGTACGCCAGTGTTGCGCGTCCGTGCCAACCGTACGGCTGACGATGCGCATCGACTGGGTCGCGCTGCCGGCGATCAGAATGACGCGTCCCGCGCCGGCATTGAGCTGGTCACAGGCACTGAATTCGAACGGCTGCAGCGGCGTACGTGCGCCGGTGTGAAGGTCGATTGTGTCGACCGTCCAGGTGCCGTCTGCGGTGCTCGCGGCCACAATTGTGTGGGCATCGCTGAAGCCGTAGGTCGACATGCCGAAGGTCCATTGCGGGAACGCAAACTCGCGACTGCACGGCGCAATCGGCTGCAATCCATTCGCCGTGTGGTGGTAAAGGTTCCACCAGTCGCTCGTGTCTGCCACCACGTAGAGTTCGCCGGCGGGACTAAACTGCGGTTGGAAATGTGAGGTATTGGGGTGGCCGATATTGAGCTCGCCCGTCAGCGCGCCGCGCTTATCGAAGGTCGCGTGCCACAGCGTCGTTGCGTCCCACGGCATGTCGGGGTGATCCCAGCTAAGCCACGCCAGATGGTCTCCGGACGGGTCAATGGTCGGTGAGCTGAAGAAGTCGTGCCCGCGCGCGAGCGTCACGCTTTTGCCCGTATTGGCGTCGATCGCAATCAACGTGGTTTCGGCTTCCGCCTCACCTGCGTGATCTTCGCTAACCGCGATCAATCGCTGGCGCTTTGGATCGGCCAGCAGGTCGCCGTAGTAGCAGCGATTGCTGCGCGTCAGGGCTTGCGGTGGCGTCGTGCGATCGCCGTGCGCGGATGTCTTGTAAACACGCTGGTCCGCTGCGTTGACAAAAAACACGTCGTCGCCCAAAAGTGCGTAAACCCCGCCACCGTATTCATGCGCCATGCTGCGCACGCTGAACGGCTGCGGTGTGAGATCCACCCGCGTGCCGTCCTGGCGCTCGCGAACCAATACGACGCGCCCTTTTTCTTCGGGCCGGCCCTCAAGCCAGATCAGGTCGTTGTCGACGATGCGTGGGTCGGCGAGTCGGCGGCTGCCCGCCACGATCATGTCGGGTGTGATCTGCGATGGCCAGCTGCCCGCCGGGCGCCGGTTTTTTGCGTGCATGTTCATTGCGATTTCCTGTCTTGTGGGATGCGCCAGACAAAGGTCTTGGTCAGACCAGGCGTTCCGTGCTCGTCGAACGAGCCTTCGATAAACGTCGCTTGACCGTCGTCGCGTACGGTCAGCAGTGTGGAGCAGCGCGTGCCGTAGCCCGGGCTTTGTATAAATGAGGCGGACAGTCGGCGCTCCAGTTCCAGGCCGACGCCGGTGTCGGGCAGTGCTGCATCGTGTGCCGTCTGGCGCTGCCCGAGTATGTCCAGCAGCGCGTCGGCGTGTACCGCACCGTCATCAATTAGTGTGTGCATGGCCGCGCGCAGCGCCTGGACTTTAGGCCACGGTGCGTCCAGCTCGCCGTTCGACATGCCGTATACGCCGGGCGCCAGCGTGTCCCGGTCGTCGCCGCGATTGGTGATGAATTGCAGGCGCGCGTCGTCGCCGGTGATCGTCCCCGACAGCAGATTGAAACCGGCGTAGTCCGCCACGCGGCCATGGGTCGCGGCGGGCAGCAGCCCATGTGCATCACGCAGGCAGTCCGTGACCAGAGCGCCCCGCGTGGGCCGTGTATCACCGGCGTCAGCGGCGACTGGCTCGCGAAAGTTGGTCAAGGCGGCGATGCGTCCATCGCGGGTCACGCCAAGCCACGTGCCACCGCCAGCAAGATCGCGGCCTGCGAGCACATCGTCGCCGAGCCACCAATGTGCGTCTTGCGTGGGTCGTGCGTAAAATTCGTCGCGGTTGGCCGCGACGATCAGCGGGTAGTGCGCGTGTGCCTGCCACGCAATGCCAATCAGACACATGCGTTAGCGCTCACGGGCATCCACCAGATGACGTGCCAGCTGGCCGGGTACATCGCCGTCGAACCAGTGTTCTATCAGTCGAAAAGCGATGGAGATGGGTGCGGACATGGTCAACAGCCCGTCGCTGAGGCCTGCGACGATGTCTGCGCGCGAAAACCAGCGCACATCCTCAAGCTCGTCGTCGCGCAGACTGGTGCGGCGGTCGGACGCCGTGGCATGAAATCCGAGCATCAACGAGGCGGGGAAGGGCCATGGTTGCGAGCTGTGGTAGGTCACTTCGTCGACCGTGACACCGGTTTCCTCAGCGACCTCGCGGCGTACCGCGTTTTCGAGGCTTTCGCCCGGTTCGACAAACCCGGCGATGGTGGAATACATGCCCGCCGGCCAGGTGGCCTGGCGACCGAGCAGCGCCTTGTCGTCACGCGAGACCAGCACAATCACTGCCGGATCACTGCGCGGAAACTGTTTGTTCCCGCACGCGGTGCATTTGAGGACGTGGCCACTCTCTTCTTGTTGATTGCGGGCGCCGCAGGTACCGCAAAATCGGTGTCGGCGCTGCCAAAAGATCATTGCCTGAGCGTAGGCAGCCAGCGCGGCGGCGTCGGCCTGGGCCAGTGCGCCGACGCTGCGCAGGGTGTGGTGCTGAACCTGCTCCAATTCCGCCGGTGGCGTCTCGTCCTGGCCAAAATCAATGGCAAAGCAGGGCAGGCCGTTCCATACGCCCAGCAATATGGCGTGCGCCAAATCTGCATTTTTGACGTCATGCGGTGCCAGGAAGTGCAATTCGCCGTCTTCGCTGGCCGGCACCTTGTGGCGCCATACCGGCAGAATCAGGGCGCGGTCTGATGCGAGCTCATGCTCGCGCCACGCGTCGTCTTTGCGGCGTGTTGCCAGTCGATCGAAGGTTTGTGAGACAAATCGGTTGCGCGCTGAATATTCCATAGGGCCGCAAGGGTACTACCAAATGCGCAAAAAAGAAGAGGCCACATGCCCCCTAAAAACATGTGGCCTCGCTCCCCGCTCGACGCGGTATTGCCGGACGCCTAGATGTCTGTGGTGCAGAATCCGCAGCGTGTGGCTTTGATTGGCACTTCTGAGAAGCAGCGTGGGCAGTCTTTGGTGGTCGGCTCGGCTGGTGCTTCCTCTTCCTTGCGTTTGGCGGCATTCATGCCTTTCACGACCATGAAGATCGCAAACGCAATAATAAGAAAGTCGAACACGGTTTGCAGGAATGATCCGTATTTCAATACCGCGGCGCCTGCTTCCTCTGCGGCGGCCAACGAGTCATACCCGGTCGAGGTCAGGTTGACGAACATGGTGGAGAAATCGACGCCACCCATGAACTTGCCGAGTACCGGCATCAACACGTCGCCGACAAACGACGCGACAATCTTGCCGAATGCGCCGCCCAGGACGATACCGATGGCCATGTCCATGACATTGCCGCGCATCGCAAATTCTTTAAATTCTTTTAACATCTTAGTGCAATCCCCAAAGGTTCAAATAACATGCAACGGTCCCGGTAGTGGGATCGTCGTGGCGCCGATTATTCAACCGTTCTGGGGTAATATCAATCATGCTATTATTGACCAGCTTTACTGCATGATGCGGTGAGGCACCCTCACAATACGTAAATCAGGCATGTCCCTATCAACCGCCGGCTCGCCGTCGGGGCTATTTGGTGCAAAAAAGCATGACAGAAAACGCTCTAACCATTCGCGGTTTGACCAAGACCTACGGCCGTGATGTCCACGCACTGCGCGGCATCGATTTGACCGTCGAGAGCGGTGATTTCTTTGCTTTACTGGGCCCAAACGGGGCCGGCAAGACCACGACGATCGGCATTATCGCTTCGCTGGTGACCAAAACCACTGGCGAGGCGGACGTCTTCGGGCACAGTATCGATACGTCGCTCGAGGCGGCCAAAACCTGTCTTGGCCTCGTGCCGCAGGAGGTCAATTTCAACATGTTTGAGCAAGTGCAAAATATTGTGCTCAATCAAGCCGGGTACTACGGAATCCCCCGTGCGCAGGCGCGAGTGCGCGCCGAGAAGTATTTGCGCGAGCTCAAACTGTGGGACAAGCGTGACGAGCTGTCACGAAATCTGTCCGGCGGTATGAAACGGCGCCTGATGATCGCGCGCGCTCTGGTGCACGAACCGCGCCTGTTGATTCTGGACGAGCCTACCGCGGGTGTGGACATCGAGATTCGGCGGTCGATGTGGTCTTTTTTGACCAAGCTCAACGAACAGGGTACGACGATAATTTTGACGACCCACTATCTTGAAGAAGCAGAATCACTGTGCCGCAATATTGCAATCATCGACGGTGGTCTCATCACTGAGAATGACCGCATGAGTAATGTCTTGCAAAAACTCAAGGTCCAAAGCTACGTACTGACATTGGAAACTCCCCGCGATGAGGTGCCGCAGATTGACGGCTTCGAAATTCGCGGGGCGGCGGATGGAGGCATTGAAATTGACGTCGTGGACGACCAGAGCCTCAACGATATGTTTGCGGCGCTCAGTGCAGCCGGGCTGCGCATCAGCAGCATGCGCACCAAGTCCAACCGTTTGGAAGAGCTCTTTCTGCGCCTGACCGACAGCGGCGCAAAGGCAAGCGCATGAGCACGCAGGCACAAGTTAACTGGGTGGGGTTTTGTACCATCGTGTCGCGCGAATTCACGCGTATCCGGCGTATTTGGGTGCAGACACTGGTACCGCCAGCCATCACCATGACGCTGTACTTCGTCATTTTTGGCAGCCTGATTGGCTCGCGCATTGGTGAGATGGGTGGCTTTAATTACATGCAGTACATTGCGCCTGGCCTGATCATGATGTCGGTGATCAGCAATTCATACGGCAACGTCGTGTCGTCATTTTTTGGCGCCAAGTTTGGCAAGCACGTCGAAGAGATGTTGGTCGCGCCGTTGCCACCCATCGTGATTCTGAGCGGTTATCTGGCCGGCGGTATGTTGCGCGGACTGTTGGTGGGTATCCTGGTCAGTATCGTTGCGCTGTTTTTTACGCGGCTGCATATCGAGCACCTATGGATAACGTTGTCGATCGTCATCCTGACGTCGGTGGTGTTTTCGCTCGCCGGTTTTATCAACGCCGTGTTTGCGAAAAACTTTGAGGGTATTTCGATTATCCCGACTTTCGTGCTGACACCCCTGACCTATCTGGGTGGCGTGTTTTACTCCATCGACCTGCTGCCGCAGTTCTGGCAAAACGCGTCCAAACTTAACCCGATCCTGTACATGGTTAATGGCTTTCGCTACGGCTTTTTGGGCGAATCGGACATACCCATTGGCGTGGCGTACATCGTTATTTTTGCCTTTATCGTCGTGCTGGGCGTCTTTAGTTTGCATCTGCTGCGTACGGGACGCGGCTTGCGTAGCTAGCACGGCTCGCCGCCGGATTCGGGCCAGATATGTGCGGACGATTTGCGTTTTATTCACCCGCTGAGGCCGTCGTCAAACTGTTCGGCGTCAGCGAGGTGCCAGCCATGGTGCCGCGCTATAACCTGGCACCGACGCAGTTTGTTGCAACCATCAAGCAGGCGCTCGATGTGCCACCGGCTATCGCGATGGCGCGTTGGGGGCTGATACCGTCCTGGGCCAAAGACGCATCGATCGGCAATAAACTAATCAATGCGCGCGGCGAGACGGCCGCCACCAAGCCGTCCTTTCGTTCGGCTTTTCGCCACCGGCGCTGCCTGATTCTGGCTGACGGCTTTTATGAATGGCGCGTCGAGGGTGGCAGCAAGCAGCCGTACTATATTTCGATGAAAGACGGCCAGCCGTTTGCGCTGGCAGGTTTGTGGGAGCGTTGGGACGACGGCCAGTCAGAGCTGCCGTTGACCACCTGCACCATTATCACGACCGAGCCCAATGAAATGATGAGTCGTTTGCACCGACGTATGCCGGTGATCTTGCCGGCCGCGCAATACGCGCGCTGGCTCGACCCGGCCAATGAAGACGTTGCGAACATTCAGCAGCTGCTGCTGCCTTTTGACAGCGATGCCATGACGGCGCGTCCCGTGTCACTCATGGTCAACAACCCGCGTAACGACGGGCCGCAAGTGCTCGACGCCGTCCCGCCTACCGATCTATTTGAAAAATAGTTGCCACCCCGTGCGGGGATTTGCCAAAGACCGTCGCTTTAAAGGGTGAGAGGGAATTTATTGGCACCGCACGGATGCGATCGCCGCCTCCCGGATTTTGAACGAAGACTAGCGCGCAGGATGCGCCGCCCTTGGACACTCAGGTGTCGGTTGGGCCCGTTAGCACCAGAACTTTGCCCTGAGCGACGGTGCAAACGGGTCCAACCTACTTTTTATTGCGCGGCGATACTGGCGTCGCGAATCGCCTTGAATTCTGTACCGTCGTACCACTTGACCATGTCACTGCTCGCAGCGATATCGCTGGCGATGGAGTAATACAGCGCCAGATCTTCCATCGTGCCCGTCAGATCCCAGTCGTCCGAATACTCGTCTGCGGGTTTGTGATAACGATTGGCGACGTAGTCGGCCGCGGCTGCATTGCCGGCCTCGCGGCCGCCACTGCGTTGATCATTGCCACCTTCCGCGTACAGCATCGGCACGCCTTTTTTCGCCAGGTTGAAGTGATCTGAGCGATAGAAATAGCCTTTTTCCGGGGACGGCTCGGGCACGATGATGCGGCCTTGTTTTGCTGCATGCGTGGCGAGGATGTCTTCCATCTCGGAGCTGCCAAAACCGACGACCGCGACGTCGCGCGTGCGGCCCGTAACGTTCATCGCATCGATGTTGATACCGGCAATGGTCTTGGCTAGCGGATAAACCGGATTTTCGCCGTAGTGTTTGGACCCCAGCAAGCCGGACTCTTCGGCCGTGACGGCCAGAAACAGCAGTGAGCGTTGTGGCGGTGTCTTGGCTTTGGCAAACGCCTCTGCCATGACGATAAGCGCGGCGGTGCCGGTCGCATTGTCGACCGCACCATTGTAAATCTGGTCGCCGTCAAGGTTAGGGTCGCGTCCAAGGTGATCCCAGTGCGCGGTGAATACGATTAATTCATCCGGACGCTCGCTGCCCTTCAACATGCCCAGGACGTTTTTGGAATCGGCAATCGAGATTTCGTTGGTCAAAGAGGTTGAGGCGGTAAGGCCCAGTGCCTGCGGTGTGAAATCACGCGATGTCGCAGCGGCTTTAGCACGCTGGTAATCCTGCCCGGCATTGTTGAACAGTGCCGTCGCCTGCTCGAAGGTCATCCAGCCTTCGATATTGGCGCGCGAGAAATTCTTGTCGGGCGCAACCAGATCATGCTGCGGTCCGGTCCAGCTGCCTTCCACGACCGTCCATGGATAGGCCGCGGGCTTGGTTTCGTGAATGACGATGGCGCCCGCGGCACCCTGACGTGCGGCCTCTTCAAATTTGTATGTCCAACGACCGTAGTAGGTCATTGCGTTGCCGCGAAAGAGGTTGGGGTCCTGCGTCGCAAAGCCAGGGTCATTGACCAGGATGACGGCCGTTTTGCCGTTCATGTCGATGCCTTCGTAGTCATTCCAGTCGTATTCCGGCGCAACAATGCCGTACCCCACGAACACCATTTCGCTGTTGTTCAGGGTGACCGACTCGGTGACGTGCTTTGACCACAACACGGCATCGGGACCCGGTTGCATAACCTGTAACGCGACGCCGTCCTGTTTGATTGTCAGCGGCTGTGCTGTGGCGGTCATGGTGACCAGCGGCACGCCTTGAAAATAGCTGTCGCCGTTGCCCGGGGCCAGACCCGCCTTTTTGAATTCGGACTCGAGATACGCCAGCGTCTTGGTTTCACCCGCAGAAGACGGGCTGCGTCCTTCAAATTCGTCGGACGCAAGCGTTTTGATGTGCTGACGAAAAGCCGCTTCATCCAGTTGCACACCGGTCAGCGCCATCGCCTTGGGCGTTACTGTGTCGAGCGAAATGCCAGCCTCGGGCGCCGTACTGTTGCAGGCTGCAAGGCCCAAAAGCGCCGCAGCGGCGACCAAATAGCTCGATTTCATGAGTTGAAGCTCCGATTGTGTTCACATCCGCGGGCAAGGATAACAAACGTGGCCGGACAACAACGTCAATTTTGCAAATCGGCTATTCCGAGTCGGGCACCACGGGCCGCATGATTGCGCGACGAATATGGGCGAGCGGCGCGTGGTCATCCAGCTTCACCGAGTTGCCATGACGCTCAACACCCAGCGCCTGTAAAACCGGCGCCACCGGAGGAAACCGCCGCGATGGTGCGAGATCAGTGACCAGCGTTGTGAAGATGTCACTGTCGCTGTAGGCGTCGAGTTCGCTTGCCAGTGCGCTGGCCGACCACGCACGTTCACCATCCATACAGCATTCGCGCAGAGATTTGAGCAGCTGATCGAGTCCCGGTGCTTTGTCGTTTCGGGTGCGCAGTTGCACGTCGCCCAGCAGCGCCATGGCCGCGCCGCTCCAGTAAACGCGCATGAAGTTGCGTTCGCGGCCCATCTCGCGTGCCGCGGTGCGCAGCGTCTGGCCGCGGGTGGCGTCGCGGCCGCGTTGGAAACCATCCAGAATATTGGTCCAGGCTTGCGCTTCGCTGATGTTCTGCGCGCGTGCGCGTGTGACGTTTTGAAAATAGCTCGCAAAACCCTCTGAGACATAGGCGTCATTGCGCTGGATAAACGGCAAGAACAGGTGGCTGAACTCGTGAAAGGCAGTCCAGTCCTGCATCAGCGCGTCACGTCGGGCGTCACGATCGACGTAAAAGTTAACCGCGGGCGCGCCGCCGCGCAGAACCTGCCCCCACGGCACGGGCGTACTATGGTCGCCGGGCAGTACCAGGACCTGCACGCTGTCCCGGGCAAAATGGCCGTAAACGGTGGTCATCGCGGTGGCGGTGGTTGCGAGCCAGTGGAGCACATCGTCGCGCTGAGTGAAGGCGTCGGGATTGGCCAGCGCCACGCGCAGCTGGCCGCCGGGCAGCGCAATGGTGTGTAACGCGAGTCGACCAAATGCGGCCTGTCCGGCCCATTGGGCGGGGGTCGTACCCGCCCGATACTCGATAACACCGTTGGCACGCTCCATCGGCGGCCACGGCACGGAGGCCACAATGCCCGGAGCCAGATCGATGCGCAGGACAAAAGGCTCGCGCGGTCGCCACAGCCAAAGCTCGGGTGAGACGATCAGGTCGTCGCCAACCCAGCCACTGCGACGCAGAGCCCTGTCGTCGGCGGCCTGACCCACGTCGATGTCATAGTCCAGACAGGCGCGCCCGGCCTGCGCTTGCAAAACCAGACGCTGGCCACGGTGCATGGGAGCTGGCCCGCCGTGTTGCCATTTAGCGCGGCGTAAATAGCGTGAAGCGGCTGCATCGCCGGCGCGCAGTACGTTTGGTGTGTGATCAAAACAGGCGCTGGCTGACAGCGTGCGCAGATCGCTCGATAACGACATTACGTAATGGGTGCCCGCCGCGGATGTCCCGGCGGTCCACAGGAGAGTCGAGAAAATGATGACGAGGCGGAGCATTACAGCGTTTTGAGTGGTCGTACCAGTGATGGTTCAAAAGTTGGTGGGCGTTGGGTAAGGTCTTCGTTGATAATCACACCTTGAATCGTGTTTGCTGTCCAGTGGAGTCAGGCGGTGTCGCAAAATCCAGTTCTTCGTTGCGTGAGCGTACTGCTCGTTGCGGTCCTGTGCGTTTTGGCGCAGGCCGAGGGCGTGGCGGTAACGGCCCAGCGCGTGGGCGAATTGGTGGTGGATGATCGTCAAACCGCGCCGGCGGAGGTGCTTGCTGCCAACCGTACCGATGTTGCCGCGCAAATCAACGCACGTATTGACCGGGTCGCGGTCGATGTGGGTGTCCGCGTGGCCAAAGGTGACTTGCTGGTCGAGCTGGATCGGGTCGGGTTTGAGTTGGCGGTCGCACAGTCGGACGCAAATGTAGCATCACTCAACGCCCAGATTGAGCAGGCGCAGGCGCAGTTGGCGCGTGCCCAGTTACTCATCGAACAGAACTTCATGTCGCGTGAGGACGTACAGTCGCGCGCCACGGCGCTGGCGGTTTTGCAAGGTAGTCTCGCCGTCGAGGAAGTGAATAGAGATGTGGCTAAAACGGATCTGTCCCGCACGCGCATCTACGCCCCGTTTGACGGCGAGGTCGCGGTACGTGCGGCGCAGCGCGGTGGCTACATTACGCAGGGTGCGACGCTTCTGACCTTAATTCAGACCGACGAGCGCGAAGTCGATATGCAGGTTCATCCCGCCGCGGTGGATGGTCTGGTTAAGGCGTCCCCCGTACTGGCCAGTTATGGCCGCGACTACCCCCTGCGCATTACGCGCGTGTCATCGGTGATTGACCCGGTTACGCAGCTGCGCGGCGTTCGGCTTGAGTTTGTCGGGGACGAAGCGCCGGTGGGCGCTACCGGCACCGTGTCCTGGCGCAGCGCCCGTGGTTTGCTACCCGCGCGACTGATCGAGCGTCGCAATGGCAACCTGGGCGTGTTTGTCGTGCGCGGCGACGTTGCCAAATTTGTTGTACTGCCCGACGCATCAGAAGGGCGGGCGACCGCGCATGCATTGAGCGATGACACGTCCATTGTCGTGGACGGACGTACCCGTTTGCAGGATGGTGACCCGGTTAGCGTGCGCGCAAAATGAAACTGATGCGTACGCTTCTGACCAACCATCCGTTGGTCAATGTTCTGTTTCTGGTGGTATTGGTGATGGGTGCGCTGGCTTACGTGCAAATGCCGCGCGAGCAGGACCCGGAGATTAGTTTCAACTGGGTTGATATCCGCATCTTTTTGGCCGGCGCGTCAGCGCAGGACATCGAAGAGCTGGTCACCTCGCCCATTGAAGATGCCATCCGCCAAGTGCAGGACGTCAAGTTTGTGACCAGCACATCGCGTGAAGGGGTGTCGAATATTCTGGTGCGCTTTCGCGAGCTCAGTGAGCGTGAGTTCGATAAACGTCTTACCGATTTGCGCCGCGAAGTGCAGTCGAAAGCCAACGCGGAGTTGCCCGAAGACGCCGAGGATCCCGAAATCCTCGAGCTCACCACGTCAAACGGCTTTCCCACCGCGCTGGTCGTTCTGGTCGGGCAGGCCAACGATGAGCGCTTGCGACGTGAAGCGCGCCTGGTGCGCGACGATCTCGAACGATTGAAAGGCGTGGATACGGTGACGAGCCTGGGATTGGCCGATCCGGAAATGCACATCGAAGTTGATCCGGTGGCGCTGGCGGCGAATGGTTTGACGGCGGCAGACGTTGCCGATCAGATCCAGCGCTCATTCCGAAACGTGTTCGCCGGCACGACGGAGGTGTCGTCCGCCGAGTGGTTGTTGCGAATCACGGGTACCACCAGCGACCCGGACGAGCTGGCCAATTTTTCTCTGTCACCGCCGGGGGCGACCGGACGCTTTGTGCGCCTGGGCGATGTGGCGCGGGTATCGCGCGGGCGCGACGACCCCACTCAGCTTGTGACCTACAGCGGCCGGCCGGCAATTTCCCTGTCGCTGACCAAAGTCGCTTACACCAACACGCTGGATCTGATTGATCGGGTCAACGAATACGTGGCTCGGCGTAACCAGATCAACGCAGATCTTGGTTTCGAACTGATTCTCGCCGACGATCAAACCGTGCCAACGCGTCAGGCGTTGGATGTGATGCAAACCAACGCGCTGCTTGGGTTGGGCCTGGTTCTGTTTGTGTGCTGGGCGTTTTTGGGCTGGCGCATTGCGACGATGGTGACCCTTGGCCTCGCGTTCTCGATCGCGGGAACGCTGTGGATGTTGCGCGCGACGGGTAACACGCTCAACGTGTCGGTATTGCTTGGCATTGTCATTGTTCTTGGCATGCTGGTCGACGACGCCGTGGTCGTGGTTGAAGCGATTTACTACCGACTGCAAAAAGGCCAGAACGCGTTGAATGCAAGCCTGCAGGCGCTTGCCGAGGTGGCCAAGCCTGTGACGTCGGCGGTGTCGACGACCATTGCGGCGTTCTTGCCGTTGATGTTGCTGCCAGGGATTGTCGGCGACTTCATGTTTGTCATTCCGTTCGTCGTAACCGTCGGCCTGACCGTAAGCCTGATCGAGGCTTTCTGGATTTTGCCCGCGCATGTGGTCGCGTTCGCGCCCGCTGCAAGCACGGTGGGGGCCGACGGCCGGCGCGACTGGCGCACGCGTGCCACCTATCTTATTCGCCGGCGCTACACCCAATCCCTGATCTTCGTGATGCGTCGACCCGCGGTGTTCCTCGCGATTGGCGTCCTCGCATTGCTCGGCGCCGTGGTGGTCGTGAAAAGCGGCGCGGTGCGGACCGACTTTTTCTCGGCCGATCCGCTGCGTATTTTTTACGTGAATGTTGATATGCCTCCGGACGCACCGTTGACCGAGACGCTCGCGACAGCCCAGCGCGCAGAGGCCAATGTCTGGAAACATCTGGACGAGGAAGAAGTCCGTGCGGTCACGGTTTTGGCCGGCCTCAAGTTTACTGAAACAGCCATGCTGGTCGGCGACCAATACGCGCAGGTGCAGGTCTCGCTCAATCCCAAAAAGAAGGGCATGCGCTCCGTATCGGACGTGGTGGAAGCCACCCGCGCCGATGTGCTCGATACGGCTGGTGACGGTCGGATAACCTTTTTCGAAGTCAGCGGTCGGCCACCCGACG
>CAYGSQ010000008.1:0-3940 GCA_964352435.1 uncultured Gammaproteobacteria bacterium
GCCTTAACTTTCTGCCAGGTCTTGCCGCCGTCACGGGTTTTGTGCACGGCGCTTCCCGGTCCGCCGTCAATCAACACCCAGACGTGGCGCCGACGCTGGTAGCTTGACGCGACAATCACGTTCGAGTCGCGGGGATCAACCACAAATTCATTGATGCCTGTATGTTCGTCAACGGAGAGTATCGACTCCCAGTTGGTGCCGCCGTCAGTCGTGCGATACAGGCCGCGATCACCGCCGTCACTCCACAGCGGTCCCTGTGCCGCCACCAGCACGTGGTCGGAGTCTTTCGGGTCGATCCAAATTTGGCTGATGTGGCCTGAGTCTTTCAGTCCAACGTTTTCCCAGGTTACGCCGCCGTCCTGTGATTTGTAGACGCCGTCGCCGTAGGCCACGCTGCGCTGTGCATTGTTTTCGCCACTGCCAATCCAGATCGTCAGCGGGTTCGATGGATCCAGTGCGATGTAGCCAATCGAGTAAGAACCTTCGCTTTCAAACAGCGGGGTCCAGGTAATCGTGTTGTTGGAGGTCTTCCATAAATTGCCGGACGCGGTCGCCACGTAGAATTCCTGTTTGCGATCGGGGTGAAACGCGAAATGGGAAATGCGACCGGAGGTGATGGCCGGGCCGATGTGGCGCAAGCCTAGGCCGGCAAATGGGTCGTCCTCTTTTTCTTGGTCGTCTTGTGCCACCGCACCCGTTGTCAGCAGCAAAGTACTCAACAAAAATGCCGCTAGCCTGAGGAATTTGTGTTCCCGCATCTTGTGTTCTCCGTTATTTTTTCGAACGGTGTGCAGACGGCATGCCGTCAACCTGATCTCGTCGGTCGCGCCGGGGACGCGCGTTACACACTAATTTTTTGACTGTACCACCAAGTGACTGTGGCGGGCAGTACCGGAGATCGCGCGGCTGCTGGCCGGGAACGGGCCCGGCATGAGGAAATACGCTGTCTATGTCACCGATTGATTGAGCAGGCTGCGCATGTGCAACCCGCCCGACTCGCTGGCAGGGCGCCAGTCGTGCAGTTAAGCGCAGGGTCGTGCCCTATGCCTGGATCAAGCGGCGTGGTCGCTCTTGCCGGCTTCTTCAGCGTTAACCCGCTCCAGCCACACTTCACGCCAGTAGGTGTTCACTTTACGCGGGCAGCCACGGCGCCCCGGGGTGCACTCGGCACGGCAGTAAACGTCGTCCAGCAAGATACACGGGTTCTTCATGTCCATCATCGCGCCGGTCTTTTCATTGATGATGCGATTGACGCGTGACTGCACCGTGTAGGTGTTGCCGCAGTACTTGACCATTTCGGGGTCGAACCACATGCCGCGGTTGAAGCTCGCGGTACTGAGTGTTTTCTTGAGCTCTTCGATGGGCAGAATACGCACAACCTCGCCGGGTTTTAAATCCAGATTGGCGGTGGGCGTGCGTTCGCCTTTGGGGATCTCGCCCACATAGGTCGGGTACGGCTTGCCGCCGCGCAGCTTCTGGAATGAATTGTAGCCCTTGAGCAGGAACCGGTAGCCCATGCCCTTGTTCAGCACCCACTGAAACCATGCCAGCGACAGGATGCGCAGCAGGTTGCCGGTTGAGTGATTGCCTGAGCGAATGTCCTTGAAATACTGGCCTACTGAGTACGGAGGCATTGGCTCGGTGGCGTTCAGCATGTTGGTGGCCTGGCAGTTGTACAGGATCTGGTCGCCATCGGGATTGGGTTTTTGAGCACGCGCGTCAACCAGTTGCGCCACGGCTTCCTGTTCGGGCGTCAGCGCCGCGGCGGGGCCGGGTGCTTCGCGTGTGAGCCACGGGGCCATAAAGAAATAAGTACAGCCGGCTTCACAGCCGCCGTGTGCGCTGCCGTCGCAACGCATACCCTCCAGGTGGTACGCCTCGCCGTTCAGCTCCAGGCCGCCCGAGTTGTTGATCGAGTCGCAGGTCTTGTGCGCTGACTTGCCAATGCGGAATTCCTTGCCGCAAAATTTCCGCATTTCGGGCATGAACACCATGCCGTCGGTGCAGGCCTCGCTGTCCAGCGTGGCGTAAATGTCCGCTTCGTTTTTTACGAATACCTTGTCGCCAACACGATAGTTCAACGTCGTCATGCTCCGTCCTCTTCACTTTGCACCGGGGGTGCTTTCTTGAATCTCTGATTAAACTCTTTGGTGGCGCGATCCAAAACGATCTGCTCAGCGCCGTCAGGGCGACCCGCTGCCAACCACATCAGCGTTACCAACGCGATGTAGACGACGGCGCCGCAGGCTGAACCCGTGGCCAGCCAAAAAAGGTTTGATGTTGACACGCCTGCGTCCGCAGCCGCTGGCAATATCCAGCGTACGGCGAAGACCATCGCAACCGCGGCAATAACCGGGCGCATCAACGCCTTAAAAAACAAAATAGCCGGTAATCCAAGACCTTTACGTAAGAACGCGAGGTACACCGGGCTCGATACGACCGACGTGATCAGGCACGCATACGCTGCGCCAACCAGGCCGAAGTTCATAGTTAGTATGATCAAAAGAATCAGCAAAATAAACGCGTAGACCGCGTTGGCAAAGAACGCATAGCGTGGCAGGTCAGCGCCCACCAGAAGTGACCAGATGGACGCCTGCAGCATCAGCACGGCACCGTTCAGGGCCAGAATGGCAATCAGTGGCACGGCTTCGCTCCACTGTGGGCCGAGCATCACCGGCACCATAAAGTGTGCGACGGCAAAAATACCGGCGGCCGCTGGCACCGCGATCAGCGCAAGAATTGCCATGGAAGCGGAATACAGGGTTCGCAGCTGCTCGGGGTCGTCCTGCAGCTTGGCAAAGCCGGGCATCAGTGCGCGGTTGATG
This sequence comes from uncultured Gammaproteobacteria bacterium, assembly GCA_964352435.1. Lineage (GTDB taxonomy): Bacteria > Pseudomonadota > Gammaproteobacteria > Steroidobacterales > JBCCMA01 > JBCCMA01. The sequence goes on from CAYGSQ010000008.1 coordinate 2,826, forward strand.
GGTGCACCCAATTCTGTGGTCGGAATATTGGCAATCTCATAACTCACGTTATAAATCCCGACATCTGCCGCGCCGCTGTAGCGACCAATCACGAGCGTCGAGGCGCGTTCCTTAATGTAGTTGGTCAGGTTGCCGGCCAGCAGCCATTTGGAAAAGCCCATCAGGCTCTTGGCCTCGACCAGCGAAAACCACGGCCGGAACGGATGCATGTAGTAACTGATGATCGAGGCAAAGATGCGCGCGGATACGGCGCCAATGACCAGCGCCCAATAGTTACGCAACCAAAAGGCCAGCGGGATGGTGACGGCAAAGCCAAAGAACTTTTTGGCGACCTGGAAATTGAATTCTTTCTTGAAATCGAGTTCTTTGCGGAACGCGACGATGCCCACGTTTTTGAGACCGCCAATCAAGGGCATCAGCGCCAGAATGTAGATGACGGTCGCCACTTCGGGCTCGTCATAGAAATCGGCGACATAGGGGGCGGCAATAAACATGATGGCCGTAACCGCACCGCCAAAAATAACGTCAAAGGTCCACGCGGTGTTGTAGTGCCCGGTGTTGGCATTCTTTTGGCGAATGATGGCCGTATCAAAGCCGAACGCGGTAAACAGCTCCACGATCGCGATCACGGCCATGGCCATGCCAACGATGCCGAAGTCACTGGGCGAAAGCAGCCGCACCAGAATCAGGGTGCTAATGAGCGCCAGACCACGGTCCGCAAACTTGAACAACAGCATCCAGATCGCGCCGTTTGCGATCCGGGTCATGAGATTCGATGCCATTTTGTCCAGTTTTCCGTAAGTTAGCTGAAAAAGAAATTGCGCGGCTTTGGCCTGCAACCCGCTACGCGGCCCGGAATTCTACGCGCAAGCCGAGTTCATTGACAGGCAGCCCTGACGTCGTTTCACGGCGCAGCCGCGGCGAATAATAGCGGTTCAATCGATCAGGTTGGCGAATGAGTGTCTCAGTTTTCAAATGCTTGCGCCGCCGCCCCCCGGCACGTTCCGCACTATTTTTGGGCGTTTGCGGCGCGCCAGACGCTGCAGCACCCGCCACGCACCATGCATCGTGGGCTTAAACTGATTCCAGTTGCCTGCGATGGCAAGGATAACCGG
>CAYGSQ010000008.1:4040-19941 GCA_964352435.1 uncultured Gammaproteobacteria bacterium
ATATGTGGTCCCCGATGAACGTGCTGGGAGCAGTGTTCTGCGTGGTCGCTTTTGCGTTGCTGCTGCACGTTGTGCGGTTAGTCGAACGTACCCGGGACGTTCTGACAGTCAGCCGCGAGGCCACGCGCGTATTGCAAGATAGCGCGCTGACAGATCGCGCCAAAGAGGTCGCAGTGCAGCGCGGGGCGCTGCAATTGCTGCGGCTCTTGCTGGTACTGGTGGCCGGTACCCTGACCTGCTTGCTGGCCCCGCTCGCGGCAATCTGGCTATTCCAAAGTGCCGGCCTCGTGTCACTCGACGGTGTATTGGCCTTGTTGGCGCGCTGGGATTTTCTGTTAACCGGTTCCGTGATTGGCCTGGCGACCTATGTCGGGGCGTCGAAATGGCACAGCCGCAATTCGTAAACCGCTACTCGCGGGCCGACCGGTTGCTCCACCGGATGGCGTTCGCCAGTCCCGGCCTGCAGGTGTCGCTGGCCGACATTGAGGACCGCTTGCATCGCACGGCTTTGTCGCAGGTCGCGCTCGACCGGACGGTGCTCATCACTGCGCTGCCGCGTGCCGGTACCACGCTATTGCTCAACCTGCTGTACCGCACAGGTGAGTTTGCCAGTCACACCTATCGTCACATGCCGTTCGTGCTTTGTCCGATGTTGTGGCAGCCCATCGCGCGACGTTTTAAAACGCAGCATGAGCCGGCCATGGAGCGCGCGCACGGGGATGGCGTAGCGGTCTGTGTGGATAGCGCCGAGGCATTTGAAGAAATGGTGTGGCAACCCTTTTGGGCCAAACATTATCAGTCAGATCGGATTAAAGTTTGGCCGGCTTCCGCGCACGTCGCGTTTGAACACTTCATGCGTAATCACTGGCGCAAGCTGATCGTGTTGGCCGGCGGCGATGGCAGGCGCCGCTATGTGTCAAAGAACAATCTCAATATTGCGCGTCTGGACTATCTGCGCGCGCAGTTTCCGGATGCGCGCATCGTTGTCCCGTTTCGCGATCCCTTGCAACATGCCGCGTCGTTGTTAAAACAACATCAACGCTTTCTTGCCAAGCATAAGGAAGATGCCTTTTCCAGACAGTACATGCGTAGCATCGGTCATCACGACTTTGGTCAGAATTTGCGACCCATTGATTTTGACGGCTGGCTGGACAGTCGCCAGTACGCCGAGACAACGGAGCTTGGCTACTGGCTCGAGTATTGGGTTGCCGCGTACCGGCATGTGCTTGAGCGAGTGAATGAGCAAGTGGTGTTGCTGCCCTTCGATGAATGGATGCAGCGCCCGCGCGCGGGCCTCACGTGGCTGACTGAAGTACTGGATCTGGATCTGGCCGATGCCCTGATGGCACAAAGCGAAACGCTGCGCACGCCAGCGCGACACGCGCTGGACACGCAGCAACTACCGTCCGTTTTAGTGGCCCAGGCGCGCGCCGTCTTTGCACAGCTCAATGCACATTCGCCAGCCGCTAATTGGCAGACCTGAGTCCGGGTATGGCACGTTTACACGGGGAACCCGATACACAGGATGCAATGGTGGCCGCTCGGTTGCCAAAAGCGCTTTTTATTCTAAGCGTGTTGGGCATGACGTTCGCGTTCGGGCTCGTTGTTGGCGTTTATCAGATATTTCCCTACCAGCCGCTCAAATTCGTGCTCAATTCCGTGGAGGCTGTACTCGCCGATCGCAACAATCTGCTGTCGGATTTGCCCGCCGGCTATCTCGCGCCACAGTGGCATGACGGCGATCAGGTAGTTACTTACGACAGCACACGTTCGGCCCCGGGCCTTACGTTGTTAGCGGGCTTTTTTGGCGAGTTGCCGGGACTGCGACTGATTCGTCCCGACGGCTCTGTGGTGGCGCAATGGCCGGTTTCATTTGACCAACTTTTTCCCGACCCGCAGCACATTGAACCGGCGTCCGAAATTCCCTCCGGCGATTGGCAGGTCGCGCTTCACGGCGCGGACATATTGCCCGACGGGTCGGTGGTGTTTAATTTCGATGCGCGCGGCATGGTCAAGCTCGATCGCTGTGGCGTGGTGCAGTGGACCGTGCCGCGCATGACCCATCATTCAATCGATCGCGCGGCCGCTGGAGGTTACTGGGTGGCCTCGCGCAGCTACGTGGCAGATCAGGCGACCTATCCACGCGTCGCCACGCCGCATTGGGATGACACGATCTTGCGGGTGTCGGATCGCGGGGAGATTGAGTTGGAAACGTCGGTGATCGACATTATTCTGGACAACGGTTTGTACGCGTTGTTGGTTGCGAACGGTCGCTTCGAAAGCGATGTGGTGGTCGACGACCCGCTGCATCTCAATGACATTGAGGAGCTGTCCGCTGATCGTGCCGACGCCTTCCCGGCCTTTGCCGCCGGTGACCTCGTGCTGTCGCTGCGCCATCTCAATACCTTGCTCGTAGTCGATCCGGACACCTGGCAGATCAAGTGGTATCAAACGGGTCCGTGGTTGCGTCAACATGATCCGGATTTTCAAATGGACGGGCATATCACGGTGTTCAATAACAACAGCGACGACACCAAACGCGGCAATATACTCGGCGGCAGTAATTTGATGTCGGTGCGCCCATTCGCGCCACAGCTGGCCGTACAAACATTTTATGGTGCGGCGCCTGAGCAGCGGTTTTTCACGAACACGCAAGGTAAGCATCAGCGCCTTGCAAACGGCAACTGGCTGATCGCCGAATACTACGCCGGCCGCGCGCTGGAAGTGACGAGGGACGGCGAGACGGTCTGGGCGTATGTGAATCGATATGATCACGAACATGTCGCCAGGATTTCCGGCGCGCTGCGTTATCCGGAAGCGTACTTCGAGGTGTCAGACTGGCGCTGTCCGTAGTCGGGCGTGACGCAGGAGCGGTCTGACGGCCACTCCTGCGCGTTGGCCAGATGAATCAGGCTTCGTCTTTGTGCTTGCCGTGCTTGCGTGCCTTGTACTCGTCAAATTCGGCGCGCGAAATCATCTGGTCACCGTCCGTGTCCAGTTTACTGATTTTGTGCGCCTTCTTTTCACCAAGTTCGGCGGCGCTCAGATAGCCGTCGGCGTTGGCATCCATTTTCTCAAACCAGTTTTTGTCACCAGCCAGAGCGGGGCTTGCCAGCGCCAAAAGCGCGACGGATGCGATAGTTTTAATGTGCATAGTCATTTCCTCGTGGAGTCAAAAAAGCGAAGACGCGGGCGTGGTTATGGCAGCCAGACCGCGCCCAATCATGCTCTCATGCCTTGCCGGTAGTCTCGATAGCGCTCGTCGAGCACACCAGTCGTTTGGTCGCAAACGGGCGGATATGACCGCCGGGCCTCCCGTAAGGTAAACTCATTCCGGATTGGCGGCGCCTGGCGAGGGTTCGCTGGTCACGATATTGGCCTTACGCGTTGAGAAAACCCAGTGAATGGATCATTTGGACGCGTGGCGCAGGGAGTGTTGCTGCTACTTCTAATTGTAAGCGGTATTCGGATACAAGCTCAGGGCGCTACAACACCACTTACCTACGGCAATCCCGGTACGGGACGTGTGCTCGTTATCGGGTGTGTCACCAATGACCCGAAATACAACTACGGACGTATGCAGGGCATCGCCGAATATGTTCTCGACAAGATGCGCGACGTCGACATCGATGCGGTCGAGGTGTTCACGGTTGATAGTCCCGAGAAGATGGCGCGGTTGTTGCGCAGCGGGCGCGTCGACTGGGTGAGCGCGACGCCCTTCAATGCGATTCGCTACACCGACCAGTCGGGCGGGGAAATATTGCTGGCGAAAGCGCAGAGCGATCGCGCGTGGTATCAAAGCGTATTTTTTGCGCGTCGCGACAGCGGCATCACGTCGTTGCAAGATCTGGTGGGTAAAACGATCGCCTTTGAAAAACCGGATTCCACCTCCGCCTATTTTTTGCCAATGACGATGCTCAAGGCCGCTGGGCTGCCGCTTATTCAGCTGGACAGTGTCCGTTCCATACCCCCTGACAATGCCATTGGCTACGTGTTTTCGGGCGAGGAAACCAACTCGACGCTGTGGGTGCACAAACGCCTGGTTGCTGCTGCCGTATTCAGTGATGCGGATTGGAACACGGCGTACATCATGCCGCTGTCCCTGCGTGACGATATGGCTATCTTTGAGCGTTCGGGTCAATTACCGCGCAGCGTCGAAATTGTTAACGCCGCGTTGCCCGAGCCCATCAAACAGCGCCTGAAAGAAATACTGTTGGCGGCGCCGGCCGACCCGGACGCGCAGGCTGCGCTCAATCAATACTACCGCGCCACCGGTTTTAGTGAGCTGACGACCGATATGCGTAGCGCGCTGGAGTCGGTTCGCGTTAACGTCAACGTCGTGACATCTACGCCCTGAGCACGCCATGAAACTTGTCGGTCGATACCTCGGAAACTTGCTTGCGGTATTGATCACTGTGATCGTCGTCATGTTGGCGATTCAACTGATACAGCTTGAGCGTTCAACCACTGCGTTGCGCGATTTGGGCGAATCTTCTCTCAATGAGCAGATGGATCAACAGCTCGCGTCGCGTGCCGACGCAATGGCGTTGGTGTTGGCCAGTAACGTTGCTGCACCCATGGTTCGGTTCGACATGATCGGTATCTTCAACGTGCTGCTGCCCGCGGCCAGTCGCGAATCGGTACAACAAGTGCTGCTCATCGACAATGAAGGCATGGTCATGCATGACGCAACACACGAGATCGTGTTGTACGGCGAACCGGTGGTGAACTTTGCCCCGGATCTTGATCTTGCGACATCTGAGCCGCAGCATTTGCAACGTGAGGATACCTACGCGTCGGTCATGCCCGTATTCGCCGGTGCCGAACGGGTCGGTCTTGTGTACGTTGAGCTGAGTCGCTCTCACGTCGCCGAGCAGCTGGCGCTGCTGCACGATCGTTTTGATCGCATCGCGCAGGAGCGGCTAAGCGCAAATCTGACCGCGACGGCGTTGGGCGCTATTGCACTTACGCTGGTTGGCATGGCGCTGTCGATGTTTGCTGCACGTCATATGGCGCGACCTATTGTTGAGCTGGTTAGCAGTACCCAACGGGTTGCGCGCGGTGACTACGATATTGCGATTGACGTGAATCGTCGCGATGAAATCGGTGAGCTGGCCACGGCGTTCCAGAATATGTCGTCGGAGTTGGCAGCGCGTAATGAGCGGATCTCGTTGCTGGCGTTTCGCGATAGCCTGACCGGCTTGCCAAACCGTACCGCGTTTACCGAAGCGGTTGCTCAGTATCTGGTGGCGGGTGCGTGTCAGCATGCTGCGGTTTTGTTCATGGATCTCGACGAATTCAAACGCGTCAATGACACGTTGGGGCACGAAGCGGGCGACGTCATGTTGCGCAAGCTCGGTGATCGGTTACGCCGGTCGCTGCAGGAGCGCAATTTTCCCGAACTGCCGTTTGAGGGCGCTACGATTGCGCCCGTCGCGCGCTGGGGCGGCGATGAATTCAGCCTGTTTCTCGCGGGCGTCGATAGCGTCGAAGCAGCGACACGCATTGCGCAGGAGATTTTGGCGCAGCTACGTCAGCCGGTGTCGATTGGTAGCATCGATATTGTGGGCGGGGCCAGTATCGGCGTCGCGTTGTATCCCTCCGACGGCGACAAAATCCAAACCTTACTTGGCCTGGCTGATGTGGCGATGTACCACGCCAAAGAGCGCGCTGATCTGCGCATCGCCGCTTACCAGCCGCAGATGCGCGAGTCGAGTGACGACCGTTTGGCGCTCGAGTCTGCCCTGCGTGTCGCATTGGAGCGCGGTGAGTTTGAAATTGTCTATGAACCGATCTACGACCCGCTGACCGAATCGTGCACCGGCCTTGAGGCGCATTTGATCTGGCGTCACGCGACGCATGGCATCATGGAACAGGCGTCGTTTATTTCGTTGGCGGAGTCGACCGATCTGGCGGCCGATGTGGTCGCGTGGATGGTCGCGCGCGCACTGAAAGATTTCGCCTCGTTCCCGGATGCCATCAACCACGACTTTGAGCTGACCATCAATTTGATCAGTGCCCAAATCGAGCGCGACAGGCTGGTTGAAGTGCTGGCGGTCGCGTTGGAAGAAACCGGCATGGACTCACGCCACCTGGTCCTCGAGGTGTCAGAGCCGCGACTGTTTCACAACGTATTGCACGCCGCACCGCTGCTTAATGACGTGCGCAGGCTGGGTGTGCAGGTGTGGGTCGATGGGTTTGGCAGCGGCTATGCGGCGATCAATCGCCTGCGACGAATGCCGCTTGATGGTATGAAGCTTGACCCCTCGCTGGTGCACGGTGTCGACAAGAGCGCTGCTGACCAGAGTCTCGCTGCGGCCGTGGTCGCATTGGCGCACAGCCTGGGCTTGCGGGTGGGGGCGGAAGGTGTCACAACGCCGTCGCAGCTCGATTTTCTGCGACGCAACGGTTGCGACACCGTACAGGGCGTCCATTTTGCGGCCGCCGTGCCGGCTGCCGATGTGGCGACCGCGTTAACCGCGGCCGTGACCCACTAGGTTTACTGCGAACGTTCGACCATGTAGCTGACGGCGTTTATGACTTCGTCGTCGCTCAGCGACGTGATGCCGCCCTTGGCTGGCATCACGCCAGCGGAACCTTGATAGCCGTTGATCGCATGGTCATGCAGCACGTCCATGCCCTGAGCGATGCGCGCCGACCAGGCATCTGCTTCACCAACTTTGGGTGCTCCGGCGATGCCGGCGGTATGGCAGGCAGTGCAGGCCATGTTGTACACCTCTTCACCCGTTTTCGGTTCCGTTGACACGGCGACCACCGGCTCAGCGGGCGCAGGCTTCGGCAATGCGGCGGCGAGCAGGGCATCAGCATTGCTGCTTTCGCCTGCCACAGCGGCACGACCAAGCGGCGAAATGCGCGCCAAGGTCGAGGCGACCATTTGCGGGTCACGCTTCTGCGATTCGCCAATGGTGTTGTTGGAAATAGACAGCGCCAGCGCGATTACGGCAATCGTGAAGACCACCAGCGCGGCTAACACGAGCGAAAATAAATCAAAGAATTTCTGATCCTGACTGCGACTCACTGGTGCTTCTCCCAAACCGGCTCGCTTAAATGAGGCGGGATTATAGCTTTTCGGCAGCGCATCACAAAGCGTGCCGTGTCGCATCTGGCGTAATTCGCGCGTTTTTTCGTTGTATTGTATTGACTTGACGGTTAATAGTATTAATACTATATTTAAATATATGAGTAGATCACTAAGTAGTAAGGAGCCACCCGTTCACACCCGTTTGGAAGTGCTAAGGGCCGATCGGGGCTTATCCCGCAAGCAGTTGGCGGAGTCAGTTGGCGTCCATTATCAGACCATTGGCTATCTGGAGCGTGGCGAATATAAGCCCAGTCTCGTGCTGGCTTTGAAGATTGCCGCGCTGTTCGAACTGCCCATGGAACAGGTTTTTTCGCTGGCACCGTTTCCAACACTTGCCAGTCAAATAGCAGGAGGTGCAACAAATGACGGACAAAGCTGAAAAGATGCGGGCAGATGCGCTCGCGCAAATCGCGCCAAAAGTGCGTCGCGAATTGGAAGACACCCGTTTCGATTGGATCCGTAGTTGGCCACGACGTCGTGTTCTCGCGTTGGCGACATCATTTTTTGCGGCATTACTCGGGCTTGGAATTGCGCTGGAACATACCCCGTTGATGGTTCTTAGTCTGATTACCTACGCTCTGCTCGCCTATCTGGGTCGCCGGGCGGTGCGAGCCATTGTCGACTGGCCCGACGAACTCCTCGATGAACGTCTGCTGGAGATACGCAATCAGGTTTTTCGCTACGCCTATCTCGGCCTGGTCTGTGCGTTGTCCGTTGCGCTTGTACTGAGTATCAGCTTTTACAGTCTGACTTCCCTGATGCCAACGACTGATCATGTCGCCGGCATGTTGATTGGCCTGTTTGCTTTGGCCATGAGTCTGCCGACTATTGCCTATGCATGGTGTGTGCCCCACATGTAAAGCGCTTGACCTGCGTGCGCCACGCGCCCCATATTGTCGGATAGCGGCACAGCGGGATTTCGCTTGATGGGTAAGTTTTTTCAGGAGCTAAGACGTCGGCGCGTGTTGCGCACCGCCGGTGCGTACGTCATCGTTTCCTGGATTATTGTGCAGGTGATCGACGTCGTCGGACCTGCATTGGCGCTGCCCGATTGGGTTATGCGCTTCGCGGTTGTTTCACTCATTGCGGGCATGCCGCTAATTCTTATTTTGTCCTGGTTCTTTGACGTCGTCGGCGGCAGGGTACAGCCTGATCAACAGGACGACCCGAACGTCAGTCGGCCACGTGATTTCATCATCATCGCCGTACTTGGCGCTGCATTACTGGTATCGCTGTTTATGCGTCCGACGGCTGTGCGCGACAATGTGCCTGCGCCAGGCGCCAACAATATGGTTGCCGTCATGCCTCTGGAAAACCTGACGGCGACGGAAGACGCAGCCGGTTTCGTGCTGGGCCTGCATGATGATTTGCTGACGACGCTGTCACGTGAAAAATCCCTCACCGTGATTGCGCGGGATTCCGTCATTAAGATAGCGGCCGAATCGCTCGACACGGTACAGATCGGCGAGCGGCTTGGGGCGAGCGCCATTTTGTTTGGCAGCGTCCAGCGCAGCGGCACGCGCATCCGGATCAACGTCCGGTTGCTGGACGCGCTTACGTCCAACAGTTTGTGGGCGGAAAGTTTCGATCGCAGTTTCGACGTTGACGGCATCTTTGAAATTCAAAGCCTCATCGCGCGCAACATCACGCGGGCGTTGACCAAGGTATTGGCGCCCAATGCAGCCGTCGCCGACAACGGCGTGCCGACGACCAACATGGAAGCTTATCGCGCCTTTTTGCTCGGCAAGCGTCGTGTGCAGGAGCGCACGAGTGAAAGTCTGGACGAGGCCGTGCAAAAATTACGCCGGGCCATTGCACTGGATCCGCAGTTTGCTGCGGCATACGCCGAATTGGCCATGGCCTACTCATTGCAAACGTCGTATTCGAACTTGTCCAAAATCGAGCTCGCCGAAATCGCTATGCCTTTGGCGCAGCGCGCGGTCGAGTTGCAGCCTGATCTCGCGGAAGCGCATACCGCGCTTGCTGACCTGCGTTTAATCGGTGGCGACCAACGTGGTGCGCGCGAGAGCTTTAAGCGCGCAATTGAGCTCAACCCAAATTACACACGTGCGCGTCATTGGTACGCCATTTTGTTGACCGATACCGGTGAGCACGTCAAGGCGCTCGAAGAACATCTTGTGGCGCGCGAGCTCGATCCCCTGTCTGTGCTGCTGACGCTGAATGTTGCTCAGGATAATCTGATGCTCAATCGTATTGCTGAGGCCGTTCGTGAGTACGAGCACGCGCTGGAAATTAATCCGAATTTTGTCGCGACCTTTGCGCATCTTGCCAATATCAATCGCGTTGCAATGGCGCGGCATGACGTGGCGATCAAGTGGCTCCACGATGCGTACTCTGCCGATTCCGGGCACACCGAATACCCCAGTCAGCTATGTGGCGTGTATCTCGAGCTGGAGCAACCTGAAATTGCTGCGCGCTGGGCGGCGAAAGCGCTGGCGCTTGGTCCCGAGCAATACTGGCCTAACCGTGCGGCTATGTTGCTTGGTTTGTACACCGGCGATGCTGAGGCCGTGCGCCGACACGCGGGTTTTATCAACGACCGGTCCACCACGTCCATGACGCCGATCAATGCGCTGCGCGATGTGTATTTGGACGACGGCGATCTTGATGCGGCGCGCGATTTGTTTCTGCGCGGATTTCCCGAACTGTTTGGTGAGCAACCGGTCGTTACCAGCGCGAATTACGCGGCCGCCGTATCGCTTGCCTACGTGCACCGCCAGCGCGATGAGCCCGGCGCCGCCGATGCCTTGTTGGCGGGCGCGTTGCCGTTTGTTGAACAGCAGGGTCGCGCAGGCGTGTTTGGTTTCGAAATTGCCGATGTGGAAGTGCAGGCGATGCTCGGTAACTACGACGAGGCGTTAGGGTTGCTCGGCGCAGCAATCGACGACAACTGGCGCAGGCATTGGTGGATGCTGGAAAAGAATCGGCACCTGGAGGTGTTGTTCGACGATCCGCGTTTTATCGCGCTGATCAAGCGCCTCAGGGACAGCGCACAAGATCTGTTCTCGCGTGCGCCGTCCAGCGATCGGTTTCTAAGCGAAGCGTAGGCGGCCCACTAGGGCGCGACGCCGCTTGGGCCTGGCGCGGAGAAGAAGCTGACGCGTAGCACGCCCAGATCGACCACGTTGACCACCCCGTCGCCGTCAAAGTCGGCGTCGGCATCGTTTGTGAAAAACACCAGTCGCAACAGGCCCAGATCGACAGCATTGATCACGCCGTCGTTGCTCAGGTCCGCATCGCAGATGTTGCCGAAGCCGTCGCCGTTGGTGTCGCGTTGATCGGCATTGGGTACGAGCGTGCAGTTGTCCACGTCATCGCCTATACCGTCGCCATCGCTATCTACGATGTTGAGCACATCAACGGACACGGTCGCGATATTGGAGACCCGTTTGCGCAGGTCGCTGACCCGATACGTGAATGTATCCGGGCCCGTGTAGTCAGTGTCAGGCATATAGGTGATCACGCCGCTGACCGGATCGACGGTCGCCGCACCATCTTGCGGCTCGTCGACGATGTCGACCGTCTGCGGATCGAGCGTGCCACCGGGATGTGAATCGTTGGCGAGTACGTCAATGTCCACCGACTGATTCAAAAACGCGGTGCTCGTATCGTTTGCGGCCACCGGGAAGAAGATAATCTGGTTGGTCGCACTACCCACGCTGAACGTGCCGCGACCGAGTGTGCCAACAAACAGCGTATCGTTCGCCGCGTCGTAGTCGAACTCATAGACCAGCGCATTGGGCTCAAACAACAGGAACGGCAGCCAGGTGTCGTAACCGGCTTCGGCATTGGTCGCACGAATGGTGCGATCAGCGCCAACGAATAATGCGTCGAACGACGGACCTTCGACGAACTGCAGCGCGCGAATGCGGCCTAGTGGCGCAAACCCGATATCGTCAACATTGCTTGTGATGTCAGCAAAACTATCGCCACCATCGATGCTCCGAAAAATGCCGGTGCCGTCGGTGACAAAAACCTGATTCGCGTCGCTGGGGTCCAAAGCGATCGCTGTGATTGACCCGCCAGAAGGTGATGTAAATACCTGAGTCAGCGCATCACCGGCATTGACCCGTCGAAATACGGTATCGCCTGTGCCAACAAAAATTAGATCTTCTGCGCCCAGTGAGCCGTACGCGGCGGCGCGACCGTCGAAACCGTTGATGACGATGCCGGGGGTTAGCTGAGCGATTGTGTCACCTTGATCAAACGATTCGTAGACGCCCGCGTCGCCGCCGAGGATCAAGCGCTCGGCATTGATCTGGTTGAGCAGAACCGGCGTCGTGAACTGGCCAGAGAACGGTGCGCCACTGATTACCGTGAGCGGAATTGAGGTGAAATCGAGTGCGTTGTTTTGATCGTCAAATGTACGGCGTGAAAAACCGAACAGAAATTGGAAGCTCGAGTAGCGCAGCGATTGCTCCTGTGCGTCAAGCGTTTGCACGTCAACCGCGACGTCACCGCCGTCACCGTTTTGCAGCGCGAACCAGCCCAGACCGGACGGCGTGTCTTGCTGCGATGTGCCGGTGTCCTGGTTGCCGGTCAGTAGTACCCCGGCATTGGCATCGAAGGCCATATTGTGGGCTTCGGTAATTTGCAGGTCGCCGTCGCCGTTGAGACTGACCCAGTCACCGTCGCCCGATGCGGGCATCGTGCGGCGATAGACCCCACCGTCATCCGTTTCAATCAGGTCGCCGTTGGCGTCAAACGCCATGTCACGTGAGTCGGCGTGCGGTGCCGAGTCGCTGGCCGTACCGCTGTGCGTGAGCGGCGTCCATTGACTGCCGCTGGGTGCCGACAGATCGCCGCGGAACAGGCGACCGCTAAAGTCGAACGCGCCGATTGAGTTGGGGAATGACTGATTATCATCAAGCGGCTGACGGTCGCCACCAATGTAGATGTTGTCGGAATTGGCCGGGTCGACGGCCAACGAAAAATGAATCGAGGCCTGACCGCCTGCATGGACGCCAATGAAGGATGGTTCGTTGGTGCCGGGTAGATCTGTGCTCGTCCAGGTGGCGCCTTCGTCGTCGCTGTAAAACACACCGGCCAGTCGACCAAATTGTGAGGCCGCAACCACGACGCGTCCGTCGGTGCCCACTTCAATCTCGATGAGTCCGCTGTCGTTGGTGATGACCGCGTCCATCGCGGCGTCACTGACCTTAATGAAACCGGGGCCCCCGTTGACGTTGCGATAGATGCCGTTCTGACCGCCGTCACAGGTGTCGGCAAAAATAACGGATGCGTAAACGGTTGTAGGGTTAGACGGGTCTGCGGCAACGGCCGTGCTGACGCCGCGCGGAATACCCTCGTCTGCCTGCGACAGCAAATTGAAAGAGCCACCGCCATTAGAAGAACGAAACAATCCGATGTTGCCGCAATCAAACGGTTCGGCGAAATTAACTGCCGCGAAAATCAGGTCGCCGTGCACGGTGAGTTTGGAAATATTGCGGCCGACGAGATCTTGACCCGTCACCGTCCAGTTCCCGCCGCCGGTGGTGGTGCGCATCAGGCCCGTGAGCGCGCCGCCGCGTCGGCCATAGCTGCTAAAGCGACCGGCGCCGGCGACGACCGTTTGATGGGTGGCGTCCGCACTGTCAAAGACGACGTCGCCGATTGACTGCGACGCGCCGAACGCCGTCTCGGGGCTCCATGTCTGCGTGTTGTTCGACAGGAAAGTCGATTTCCACACGCCGCCATTCACGCTGCCGATAAACGCAATGTTGGGATCGGTTGGGTGGACGGCGATGGCATTGACCGCGCCCGTGACCTGATCGCCGGTGGCGATATTTTCAGTCTGCCCGCCGAAAGTTGGCGCAGGACCTTGCGGTTGTTGGGCGACGGCGGCCGCTGCGCTGAGTGTTAGCGCGAGGCTTGCGAGTGTACTGGTCGCGGTGTTGGACAGCATAATGGTCAATCCGTATTCTTGAGCGTGTTCTGATTATGAACCAGATTAGACCATGACGACCACCCACGACAGGGCGAGACCATTATGACTTCAGTACAAAACGGCGTTCAACGACTTGGGATTGTGGCGGCCGCGACCGTGTTTGTGGGCGGTGCGGTGCACGTGAGTGCGCTGTCGATCGGTGACGGACTCGTTTTCGATGGGCCGTCATCGACGGTCTATATTATGTCGCCTAAAGGCGTTGAGGCACGCAATTTGGCGGACGGAGAGCTGCGTTGGCACAGTGTTGACGCGCAGCGACCGCTCGCCGTGGCGGACGGCCGGCTACTGGCGCAGGGTGCAAGCCGTGCGTCGGGGTCATTGCCTTTGATGTTGCTCGATGGCAACACTGGCGGCGCCGAGCATACGTTCAGTGCGGCGTTGCCGGACGCGGTCCGTGCGACCGTCGACGAGCGACTTGGCGAGCGTTTTGCCGTGGCGATGGAAGATGGTGCGCTGGTCTGGCGCTATTCCTCGCGCTCGGTGCAGGGTATTCCGCCACAAGAAAACGATCCGCGTCGTGCCAGCTTCAACGGCATGATCGGTGTTGATATGGCAGCAGGCGCGGCCCGCGCTATGGATCAGGCGGCACCTGCACAGCGCCTTGTGGATGTGCAACTGCGCACGCCCCTGGTCAATGAAGCCGGCCGCCAGTTCTATTCCGCCGACCGACAGCACGTGCTGGTCAGTTCGCGTCTTGAGGCGGGTGACGTACAGCGTCGTTATCGTTGGACGCTCTATAATCTGGAACGCAAACGCCTGGGTGCTTTCGACGCTTCGGTGTCTTATTCGCCGTTTGTCGTGAGCGGTGGTCGCGTACTGCTGGTCACACCGCCAATCAGCCAGCGCAAGGCCGAGGGTGAACAACAAGTGCCGCTGTCTGTGCTTGCCGTGTCGCTCGCCAGCGGTGAAGAAGTCTGGCGTGCGCCGTTGCGTGACACGCGCTACCGCGGTCCCATCCCCCCGTAAGGCCCAACCCGGCGTCTGGCCGGCGTTTAGTACTTGCCGCCTGATCAGTGGTCGGGCGGTCGTCGGCCATTTCACCCGCAGGTTTTCTGACGTTCAACGCGTTACCGCGTCCCGGCTACCGCATGCTGGTGCTGGTGTACACCTTCGATTTTGGTGCCGGCCGTTGCGTTGTTGACAACGATTGGGCGAGTGAGTCGCCCTAGCTTGCCAGTGCGGAGGCGATGGCGGCGCGCAGCTTGAGCAGTGCCTCGTCCATGGTCGCGTCATTGATGGTCAGTGGCGGCAAGAACCGCAGTACGTCTGTGCCGGCGGTCAGAACAATCACGCCGTGCTCCCGTGCATGATCCACAATGGCACCGAGTTTAGGTGCGTGCTGCGCGTGAAGCTGGGCGCCCACCATGAGCCCGCGACCCCGGATGTCGCAGAACAAATCGAATTCGTTGCCGATGCCGCGCAGACCGTGAAGCAAGCGCCGACTCTGATGAATAACATTGCCCTCAATGGCCGGGCGCTGCGCCAGATGCAGGACAACGCGCGCCGCGGCGCAGACGACGGGATTGCCGCCAAAGGTTGACCCGTGTGAACCCGGCGACAGAATGTCGGCCGCTCGTCCGCCCACCAGCAAAGCGCCAATGGGCAGTCCACCACCCAATGCTTTGGCCAGCGTCATGACGTCGGGTGTAAAACCCTCTTCCCACTGGTGGCCCCAAAGTTTGCCCGTGCGCAGCAGCCCGCACTGCACTTCATCGCTGATGACCAGTGCGCCAGACTGATCACAAAGTTCGCGAATGCGCGTCAGAAAACCCGGGGCGGCGGGCACGATGCCGCCTTCGCCCTGTATGGCTTCGACCAGCACGGCGCACACGTTATCGTCCAGAAGTTGCTCAAGTGCATCGAAATCATTGAACGGACAGTAGCGAAAGCCCGGTGGCAATGGCTCGAAGCCTTCGTGGTACTTGGGCTGCGCCGTGGCAGTAACTGCCGCGAGCGTGCGGCCGTGAAAGCCGCCGGTGAAGGTCAGGATGTTGCGTTGGCTTGGCGAGCGCGTCGCACTTGCTGCTTTGCGCGCGAGCTTGATAGCGGCTTCCGTGGCTTCGCTGCCCGAATTGCAAAAGAACACGCGCTCGGCGAATGACGCCTGCGTGAGCTCCACGGCAAGTTGTACCGCCGGCTCGTTGTAGTACAGATTGCTGACGTGCCACAGCCGCTCCATTTGCTCGCGCACTGCGTGCTCGATTTCCGCATGACGATGGCCAAAGGACGTGACGCTGATGCCGGTGCCAAGGTCAATGTAGTCGCGTCCATCGGCATCGTAGACGCGCGAGCCGCTGCCGCGCACAAGGCCAAGTTTGGCGGGTGCGTAGTTGCGCGCAAGTGCGTGTTGCCCCTTGGCGAGTAGCTGCTGGGCGGTGAGTGTCGGGTTTGATTTCATAGCAGCGTACCTATAGCCAGGGCGCGGGTACTACTTCGTCTTTGCCACGCAGTATGTTTTTCATTTGTTTATAGCGTCGCAGCACATCCAGTTGCCAGACGTAGAGTGCAGGAATCAGAAACAGTGTGATCACCGTGGCGAACAGGATGCCAAAGCTGAGCGATATGGCCATCGGGATGACAAACTGCGCCTGCACGCTTTTTTCAAAGATGATCGGCATCAGGCCGAACGCGGTGGTCAGTGACGTCAGTATGATGGCGCGAAAACGGGCTGTGCCCGAGTCGATCACCGCGGTAATTATTTCCGCGCCTTCACGCCGCGCGCGGTTGATAAAGTCAATCATGATCAGACTGTCGTTGACCACGACCCCGGCCAGCGCAATAAGCCCGAACAGCGAGAACATGCTGATCGCGTAGCCGGTAACAATGTGGCC
>CAYGSQ010000009.1:0-19604 GCA_964352435.1 uncultured Gammaproteobacteria bacterium
TAAAAAGCGCACTGAGCGGCAAAAAATTCGATGTGCTGTTGCATATGCATGCGTCGATGCGCGCCAATCGGCTATCACGCTACGTTAACGCGCCACGCAAAATCGGCTTCGACACGCGTCGTGCGCGCGACTTTCAAGGGCTGTTTTGCAACGAGCGCATTGGCGGCGACGCGTCGGTCCATGTCCTTGACGGCTTTTTTCAGTTTGTTGAGCATCTGGGTATCACACAGCGCCATCTGCTGTGGGACGTGCCGCTGGCGCAAGCCGACAGAGACTTTGCCGCCGCGCAAATTTCCGATCGCACCCTGCTGATCAGTCCGTGCAGCTCCCAGCGCTGGCGCAATTTCCGCAATTGGCGAGCAAGCAACTACGCGACCGTCGTCGACATTGCGCACCAAAAATACGGCTTCGATATTGTCCTTACCGGCGGCCCGACTCAGCTCGAGGCGGACTACGGCGTTGAAATCGCTCGGGAAGCCAAAATACCAGTCACCAACCTGATCGGCCAAACTTCGCTACCGCAACTCATGGCCCTGATCGAACGCGCTGCCGTCCTGATTAGCCCGGACTCCGGCCCGGCGCACATGGCGACGGCGACCGGCACGCCCGTTATCGGTCTGTATGCCACCTCCAACCGCTGGCGGACAGGTCCGTATCTCAGTCAGGAATGGGTGGTTGATCGCTATCCGGATGCCGTGTCCAGGGCGCTTGGCAAGCGCGTGACACAACTGCCCTGGGGCTACCGCGTGCGCTCGCCGTACGCGATGGATTTGATCAGCGTCGATGACGTCGCCAGCAAACTTGGCGCGGTGGTCGATCAGGTCATCGGGCAGGATTGAGCGCCGCCTCGGCAACCGATACAACAGTGATGTCGCGCAAGCACCGGTAGTGATGGTAGCGACAGGTGCGCGCAAAACACGGGCTGCACGGCTGTGGCTGCTGCATTATTTGGGCGTGGTCAGTTAACGGCGGCGTAAAGTCCGGGCTGGATGAACCGTACAGCGCGATGACGGTAGCGTTGCACGCCGCCGCGACATGCATCAGCCCCGAATCATTGCTCACCGCCGTATCGGCAAGATGTAGTAAATCAATCGCGTCCGTCAGGCTGGTCCGGCCGCACAGATTGCGCACGCCCGCGTGCGCGGCGATCGTCTCCCCCAGCGCATGTTCTTTTTGCGAACCGAGTACCCACACGCTGCAATCCGACTCAACCAGGCGCGTGGCCAGCTGCGCGAAATACTCCGCCGGCCACTGTTTGGCGGGACCGTACTCAGCGCCGGGCAACAGCGCCACCACTTTTTTGCTGGTATCAAGCTCCAGGCGCTCGACCAAAGCCCGCGCCGCCGCAGCGTCGTGATCAAGCTGCGGCGCCGGACACGATGGCGCCGGCAACCCCGGTGGATGCGCCAGCGCCACATAGCGCGAAACGGTCGTGGGTAGCCGCGTTTTGTCCAGCGCGCGATGTGCGTTCAGCAAGCCGTAGCGCCACTCACCAAGGTAGCCAATACGCTGCGGTATATTTGCGAAAAAAGGCACCAACGCGGCTTTAAAAGAACGGGGCAGCACAACGGCGCGGGCAAACTTTGCCGCGCGCAGCTGCCGCCCCAGCGCCCGCCGCGCGCCGAAATGGAATTGGCCGTGGCCCGCGCTCAACGCATGCGCTGCGCGTATTTGCGGCATGCGCGCCAGCAGCGGCGCGGACCAGGCGGGAGCCACCACGTCGATCGCCGCGGACGGCTCTTGTGCCTTCAGTGTCATGAACAGCGACTGGGCCATGACCATGTCACCGACCCACGCAGGCCCCACCACCAGCGTATCGAGGCTAGCGCCCATGCAGCCAGTCCAGATAGCGCGTGACGCCCTGGTCTACGTCGAGAAACGCGTGATCGCAGCCGCAGGCGCGCAGCGCGTCGAGATTCGCTTCGGTGAAACTCTGGTAGCTGCCGCGCAGATGCTCGGGGAACGGAATGTAGCGCACGTCACCGCGTTGGTGCCAACGGACAATGGCCTGCGCGACGTCGTTAAATGTTTGACTGCGACCCGTGCCCAGATTGAACACGCCGCTGACCTGTGCATGATCCAGAAACCACAGCACCACGTCGCACACGTCACTGACGTAAATAAAATCACGCCGCTGCTCACCGTCCGCATAGCCGTCGCTGCCCTCGAACAAACGGACCACGCCTTCTTCCCGCATCTGCGCATCGAGATGCAGCGCAACGCTTGCCATGCTGCCTTTGTGGGCTTCGCGCGGACCGTACACGTTGAAGTAGCGCAGGCCCACAATTTGTGCAGACGCTGTGGCCAGCCGTGGCTGTACGTACTGATCGAACAGAGCCTTCGACCAACCGTAGACATTGAGCGGCGCGACGGTGTCATCGCGCTCGATGAACTCGGGACCGGCGCCATAAACGGATGCCGACGAGGCGTAGATGAACGGCACGTTGCGGCGCTGACAAACGTCCAGCAACATTTTGGAATAGCGATAGTTGACGTCCATCATGTAGCGGCCGTCCCACTCGGTGGTGGTCGAACACGCGCCCTGATGGAGCACAGCCTGCGGCGCGAAATCGGGATGCGCTTGCAGCCAGGTTTCGAATTCGTCTTTATCGAAGTAGTCGGCAATCCGCAGGTCGGCGAGGTTGCGAAATTTGTGTCCGTCGGTCAGATCATCAACGACGATAATATCGTCACGACCGCGTGCGTTGAGGGCCGCAACGAGATTGGCGCCAATAAAACCGGCGCCGCCAGTGACGACGATGGGCGCATTGGGTGGTGCTTGTTTAGTCATAGTGTTTCCGTTGGCCGGTTCGGCTTTTGCGCACGTGCGTACTGTGCCAGATAGCGCTGTGTCATTGCCGCAGGCGAAAAATCCTGCGCGAAGCGGCAACCCGATTCACCGAGGTCGCGGGCGAGGGATGGGTCATCGTGCACGCGAGCCAGCGCGGCGGCGAGCGCGGCAGGTTGTGCTGGTGCCACCAGCAAACCATTGTGCCCGTGTTCAATCAAATCCACGATACCGCCCACCTTGGTAGCGACAATCGGCAGCGAAAAAGTCATCGCATCCAGAAGCGTTGAGCCCATGCCCTCATGCAGCGACGGAAAGACAAACGCATCGAACGCCGCCAGATAGTCGCCCACATTATCCACAAAGCCGGGCATGTCGACATTGCTCAGATCGGCCGCGCGCTGGGCGAACAGCGCCTCGTCACGGCCGCTGCCCAGCAGAACCACCTGTATGTTCGGGTGGCTCACGGCAAGCTGACGCGCCGCATCGATCAGATCGAGCTGGCCCTTATGGGCGTGGTCCAGTGCTCCCACGTGGCCAACGACAAAGCGCCCCGGATAGCGTGCTCTGATAGCCGCGACGGCTTCCGGTGCCTGCGTGTAGCCGGCGGTCGCATCCGCAATTTTGCAACATTGAATGTCTGCGTCCAGCGCCATGACCTGATCTTCAATTGCGCGCGATAGCGCCACGACCTGCGCCGCACCAAGATAGGCCCGCCGCGTAAACGCATTGCGCTTGATCGGGTTATCCACGCGCCGGGTGATGATATAGGGCACGCGAAACAGCGTGCGCGCCAGCGAAGCCGCATGGACCGAGCGACCGTCGTGCACATGCGCCAACTCGCAGCCGCGAGTAAGTCTTGCCGCACGCCACAAGGAACCTCGCGCATCGGCGATCTCTACTCCGGGCGTATCGCGCACTGAGGCTGCCAACGGTTCATCCGCACGGCAAACCAGACGCTGCGCGACTGCGTGCTGCGCGAGCCCTTTGATCAACAATTCGGTTTGCCGTTCGCCACCGCGAAAACCGCGTGCGAGATTGAGATGACCAATCAATGGATCAGTGCCTTGCAGCGCTGCGGCACCGGTGCGCCATGATGGCGTGCCCGGGCCGACGCGTCATTCGTGGTGCGTGCCCACGTCGAGAACGTATTCTGCGCCACAGTAGATACACTTCGCCTGACCGGTTTTCTCGACCGGCAGGTACACTTTTGGGTGTGAGTTCCACAGCGACGAACCGGGCATCGGACAATGTACTGGCAGGTCGTCGCGCGTGACCTTGTAAATATTTTGGGTATTGGGCTGTTCGAGCTCTTGGCTGCTGGGTTTCGCAGGCACGTCAAATCCTCAGGTCCGTTGCGGTGGGCAAAATAGCGGTGGCCGACAGTATACCAACATCCCCGTCATGCCGAATGCCTGATCGTTACCCCAGATTGTCGGTCCACAGCGAGGAGATGCGCTCACGCTGGGCCATCAGCTCGCCCTGGGGCACCGTCCCGTCCGACTCATCCAGCGCCAAACGGTGTAATTGACTGCGATACGCCAGATAGGCCTCCTGTAGAGCTTCGCCGTCGCCCGGACGCAGGACACCGGTCTCGACCAGCGCATCGAGCTGCCGCATGTGATCGCTGAACCTGACCAACTCGGGCACCTTGTGGGCATGGAGTAGCAAATGGTACTGCACCAGAAACTCAACGTCTGACAGGCCACCGGCATCGCCCTTGATGTGAAATCGCCCCGCAACCGGTTTGTGTGCCCGGCGCATGCGCTGGCGCATGGTGCGTACATCGTTGGCCAGCGCCGACTGGTCGCGCGGCTGACACAAAACCGCGCCGCGCACCGCGTCGAACTGCGCCTGTAAATCCGGGTCACCGGCCACGACGCGCGCGCGCAACAGCGACTGGTGCTCCCAGGTCCACGCCTGTTGGCGCTGGTAGTTTTCAAACGCCGCAAGACGACTGGCCAATGGACCAGAATTGCCGCTGGGCCGCAGCCGCATATCAATGTCGTAGAGCGAACCGGCCCGCGTCGTCGCGCCGGCAATGTGCACGAAACGCTGCACCAGGCGCGCGAAATACATGGATTTTGGCACGGCACGCGGACCGTCAGTTTGCGCCTGGTCATCATCGCCGCCGTACAGAAACACGAGGTCAAGGTCGGAGCCATAGCCAAGCTCAAGACCGCCCAGTTTGCCGTAGGCCACCACGCAAAATTGATCGTGCTCGCCGGGCGGCTTGCCATAGCGTGCCTCGACGTCGCGCCGCGCCGTACGCAGCACTTCACGGACAATACTTTGCGCAATCCACGTGAGCTGGTCGGACACTTTCATCACGCCAAGTCGGGCCGACAAATCCGCGACCGCCACCTCGAAGACGGTCGTGCTCTTGAATTGTGCGAGCGTGTCGATGATCAGCTCGAGATCGTCATGCTTAACGCCGTGCAACGCCGCACGCAGTTGCTGCGAACGCGTACGGCGTGTGGGCAGCTCATCGACGTCCGGATCAATCAGGCTGTCGAGCAGCAGCGGTGTCTGTGCGACATCGCGCGCCACCCGTGCGCTGGCGGCGCACAGTGCCACCAAGCGCTCTCTGGCACCGGGGTTTTCATTCAGCAACGCGAAGTACGCGCTGCGCCGCCCGACGCCCTCGATCACCCGCGCAATTCGAGCCAGCGCCACGGACGGCGCGGCGGTTTTGAAAATATCGTTCAGTAGCCTGGGCATCAGCGCATCGAGTCGTTCGCGACCGATACGCCCAAGGCGCCCCAGTGGCCGGGACCTGGACAATGCATGGATCTGGTCGGCAGTGTCCTGCGCTTGCGCTATACCCCGGGACTCAAGCCACGCAAGAACCTGCTCACGTTCCCCGGCCTGCGACCACACACTACTGGTTGAAAGGTCTTCGTTGGCTTGCGGTAAATCATCGCCCAGCAGATCAATAAACTGTGCCCGCACCACCGCACGATGCGCTTCCAGCAACGTGGCGACGTCCGACCACGATGCAAACCCCATGGCCACAGCGAGCACCGTGCGCGCGTCGCCGTCGTCCAAAATGACGTGCGTTTGCGCGTCGTTAAATTCCTGCAATCGATTCTCAACATGGCGCAAAAACAAATACGCCGAGCGCAGCGCTGCTGCCGCCGACTTTTCGATCCAGCCAAGGGTGTTGAGCAATTGCAGTGCACTTTGGAGCGATGTCGTTTGCAACTGACGTTGACGGCCGGCGCGCAATAGCTGCAGCGCCTGCACAATAAATTCGATGTCGCGAATACCGCCAGAGCCGCGCTTGATATTGTCTTGCCCGTCATTGCGGCGCAGGTCCTGCTCGATGAGTCCGCGCGTATTGCGCAACGCCTCAAACAAACCGAAATCGAGATAGCGACGATAGACGTAGGCGCCCAGAATTTGAGCCAGCTGCGCACGCGCCTCGGCGCGCCCGCTCAGAACGCGCGCTTTGACGTACGCATAGCGCTCCCAGTCCCGCGCGTGGGATTGCAAGTACGACTCCAGCGCACCGACGGATAGCGACAGCGCCCCGGTATTGCCGAAAGGTCGCAAGCGCACGTCAACGCGCTAGACGAAACCTTCGGCCGTGCGTTGATCCAGCGTGTTGATGATGGTGCGCGCCAGCCGCGTATAGGCGACGCTCGACTCTTCGGGTCCGTCCTCGTGCAAAAAGATCAGGTCTACGTCCGATGAAAAATTGAGTTCCCCGCCGCCGAGCTTGCCCATGGCAAGAATAACCGGGGGCGGCAACGGCGTATCGCGTTGGTCATTGGCGCGAGCCAACGCCACGTCGCACGCGGTCGCAATGAGTTCGTCAGCCAGGCGCGATAGCGCGATCAAGGTCTCAGACGTGGAGCGCGAGCCAAGCAAATCGTGCCAGGCAATCAGGAATAACTCGCAATCACGCGCCTGGCGCAGCGACGCACCACACGCATCGAGCGTGACACAAGACACATCAACGCGGGGCAAAACCGGCGCATCGGGCGCGCTCAAGCGGCCCGCCGCAAGTGCTTTGGCGACAAGCGCAGGGCGCTGCAAAAGTACGCGCAGAGCAAACTCGCTCACGGCCAGTACCTGTCGCAATGGCGTCGCGAGGCCAGCCAGCTCAAAGGCTGCGTGCACATCCGGACACCGATCAACAAGGCGCACAATTCGCTCATCTGCCCTTGCCGCAAGTGACGCAGGCCACTGAGTTGGCTCAAGAACTGTCGTCCGCATACTGATCGACCCCCATTTGTCTCAATCTGACGTGTCGCGACCCCTCGCGCACGCCAAGACACCAGTGTACGATGGCAACGAGTCAGGCCATACCCGAACGTGATGTCTCCACTTTCCGACGAATATATACGCAGTCTCGAACCCGAGACGCTGCGCTATGACGTCACAATTTTTGACGATTTCGTAATCAGCGTATTGCCCAACGGGATCAAGACCTGGGCATTTTTGTACGATTACGAAGGGCGTAAGCGGCGCAAAACGCTGGGCGTGTATCCGGACATGACCTACGAGCAGGCCGAGGACGCGCTGGACAACGTGCGCGGCATGATCGCCAAGCTTGGCGACGATATCAAAGACTCGCCGGTTGACGAGGACACACTGACGGTCGAGCCTCCCGAAAGCGCTGTTGCGCCACCGGTTATCGAGGCCGCTGCGCCGCGCCCAGAACAACAACGACCCGCGGTGCTGGCTCCACGACGACGCTATCGACACCATCGAGCTACCAGTTCGGGCGTCCCGCGCGGGTGGATCAAGCCCTTTGCTCTTGGTCTGGCGGCCGTGATCGCGATCGGCGCTGCAGTCGTCGTGATTCCCAGACTCAATTTATTTGATAGCGACAGCAATGCGTCCAAGCCGGCGCCATTACCCTCAGCGACGCCGGAACGGGCGGCGCCCAAACCCATTATTCTCGACGACAAGCAGCCGGCCGACGAGTCGAAAGATGCAGACAAGATCGAGCCTGAACCCACCGTGTCTGCGCCCACGGCGACGCCACAGCGCGGCGCGCCCAAGCCCATCATTCTTGACGACAACCCTCTGGCCGACGAGCTCAAAGCAGCTTCGACGCCCGAGCCTGAAGCCGCCGAGCCGGCCGCACAGCTGGACGAACCGGTCAGCGAAACGGCAGCGCCCGTCACTCTGCCCAACCCGCTAGTCGCCGAACCTGCGCCCCAGCCGGTCGCGCTTGAGCCGATTCCCACGCCGCCGGAGCAGATCGCGTTGGCGCCTGCACGCGATCCGCCGCAAGAGATCGCCGACGCGGCACCCGAGCCCGCCACCCTCGACACCACAGACACCTCGACCATAGCACCTGCCGCAGCTGCCCCAACTAACCCGACGCCGATTGAAACGGTCGCGACCGCCGCAAACGGTGACGTCACACGCGCCATCGTTACCAGCAACGTGCGTGATCTTGAGCCGGTGGACAACCTGGGCGAGGACATTTCACTCAACAACGCCGGCTTTCAAACGGTGTTCTATTTCACCGAACTGCGCAATTTTTCTGCCGGCCAAATTGTCCACCGCTGGACCTACAACGGCCGCGTGATTGCCGACGTACCGCTGCGTGTGGACGGTGGTTGGCGCTGGCGCACCTACTCAAGCAAGGATTTGCTGCCCGGCATGACGGGCGATTGGAGCGTTGCGGTCATCGATGCCGACGGTCGCACGCTGGGTGAACGCCAATTTCGTTTTGATCGCTAACGCGATCTCTTAGGGAAACAGCACCTGCGGCTCATAGTCACGCCACGCGGTGTGTTTGACCATGGCCAGCTCAAACAGCGACCAGGTCGTAAAATGGCGCAACCACTGCTGCACGTTTGGCCACGGCTGGGCATCGAACCACGCCGGATCCGCGATCCGAAACTGGGGCACAAAAGGCGCTATTGCAACGTCACACAATGCGCGTGTCGCGCCAAACATAAACGTCGCGCCGCTCAGCTGCTGCTCCAACGACTGCAGGAAAGCCGCAGCCGCAGTACGATGTGAGACCGGGTCCACGTCGTCATAGCGGGTCGCATATTTGTAGCGATCAAGATGATGCTTGAAATCGCCATCACAGCGCGCGATCCATGCATCCATCGTTGGCCCGTCAGGTGCGAGCCATTGCTGTGGGTCAGAGTAGCCGAGTGCCCAGCGCATGACGGCCAGGCTCTCGTCAATCACGCGACCCTCGACCGTGACCAACACAGGCACCGTACCTTTGGGCGATGCATCAAGCATGGCCTTTGGCTTGTCACGCAATACAACTTCACGCAGCTCGACCGTGAGACCGGCTGCCAATAGCGCCAGTCGCGCCCGCATCGCGTAGGGACAACGGCGAAACGAATACAAGATAGGGCATTCGACGTGCGGCGCCGGCGCCTTGCGACCAAGATGTGCCTCGCGGCGCTGCTCGGCCAGCGTCATTTGTCGCTGGCGTTCGGCGAAACGTGCTTTTTGCTCGTCACTGGTACGGTCAATGCAGCGCGCGCAGCTGACGCCTTCAACGAAGTCATCGCTGCGCAAGTCTGTATCACTGAGCGGGACACGGCAGGCGCGGCACAATGTGTATGGCCCGGGCTTGAGGTCGGCATCGACCGCAACCCGTTCGTCAAAAACGAAACAGTGGCCATTGAAGCGATTGTCCTTAGGTGAAATTTTTTCCAGGTAGTTGAGGATGCCGCCGCGCAGGTGGTACACCTCGCGCACACCACGTGAACGCAACAGCGCGGTAGATTTTTCGCAGCGGATGCCACCCGTACAAAACATGGCGACACGCGTGTCCGGACCAATGTCGTCACGCTCATCAAGCCACTGTGGTAACTCACCAAAACGCTCGGTGCCCGGGTCGAGCGCACCATCAAACGTACCCAACGCTACCTCGTAGTCGTTACGTGTATCAACGACGGTCACGTTCGGGTCGTCAAGTAACGCGTTCCAGTCCTTCGGCTCAACGTATTCACCGGCCTGGGTCACGGGATCGACGCCCGGCACACCAAGCGTCACGATCTCGCGTTTGAGCCGCACCTTGAGCCGGTAGAAAGGGGGCTTCGATGCAAAGGACTCTTTGATATCAAGATCAGCAAAACGTGGGTCCTCTGCCAGTTCGGCGAACAGCTGACGTATGCCATCGGGCGCACCGGCGATCGTGCCGTTAATGCCCTCTTCGCTCAAAAGAATGGTGCCAAGGATATCGAGACGTTCGCAACGCGCCGTGAGTGGGGCGCGCAGTGCTGCGTAATCCGGTAACGCGACAAAGCGATAAAACGCTGCCGTCAAACAGCTGGACATCAGGACAGCCGTGCGTTGGCTTCGCGGAATACTTGCCGCGTGTGCTCGATATCGTACGGATGTTCTTCGAAGGTTTGTGGATCCCATTCGCTGCGCGGCTGGGCGAAAAAGTCGCCACCATAGACATGCAATGCGGCCGTGAACTGGTCGAGCGGATTGGTCACGCTATGAATAATACTGTGGCCCAACGCGATGGTGTCCCCTGCGGTCAGCGCTTTGGAACCATGCTGCCGCAACCCATCACCATGACGCCGATAAAAGGTGTTGTCTTCGCGCCCACGATAGATGCCAATACAGGCCCACATTTCATGGTTGTGCGGATGCAGGGTCATACCCGGCGCCCAGACGATATTGAGCACGGTCAGGTCATCGGCCTGATGCAATGTCGAGACACCGGCCTGCGACGGCTCACCGAGCTGCGCAACGATAGCGTCCGGCTCACATACCGCACGCGCGATGATGTCTTGCGCTACCTGCGCCGGATCTTCGGCCGTCAGCGCCTGGCGACACGCCGCGACAAACTCTTGTGGATCAAACATTCGACAAGGATACCGCAAAGTGCAGAAAAAGCGTCATTTGGATACGCTCCGTGCCATCAGTAAATCGCGCTGCAAATCCTGCCCGAGCAGGAAGCGCGTGTCGCCGCGCACATCAAACCCGGCCTTCTTGTAATACGCAATAGCGCGGGCATTGCGCTCCCACACGCCGAGCCACAAATGCTCCGCGCTACGCTGCCCGGCCTTCGCCTGGACCGCATCAAAAAGAACTTTCGCGGCACCGCGGCCGTGCACACGCGCATCCAGATAAAAGCGCGAGATGCCTGCCGGACGCGCCAGCTTGAGCGCAGCCGGCGCAGGACCATAGTTCAACTGCGCATAACCGACGACCGCCCCCTCGTCTTCGATCAACAACGAATCGTTGTCGGGATCGAGGATCTGGCAAGCCTGGATATCTTCGCCGAAACTCAGCGCCACGTAGGCGTCAAGGTCATCCTGCGTGTTGTCTTTGGCAAACGCATCAATAAACAGACGCTCGGCCAGATCCGCCAGCAAACCGGCATCGGCAAGCGTCGCAAAACGCACCCGCCATGGCGTCAGCGGTACACGCATCAAAGGTAAAAAACGTCCGGCCACGCTACCCGACTCGCGCTGGTCGAATTTGATCGCGCCCATGCTGGCGTAAAACGGTTCCGCGTGTGGGTCGCTCAAAATCGTGAGCTCGTGTGCACCCAACGCGGTGGCATGAACGACTGCCTCACGCATCAACTGCTGACCGATACCCTGGCGCGTCACGTCAGGCTCAATAAACAACGCTTCAAGTTCGATCGTTTGCGGACTGCTTACGCGCAAGGCGTAAAAGCCCAGTACTTTCTCTTCACGGCAGGCCACAACAAAATGCTGCTCAAACGAAGCAATGTCGTCTGCGGTATACGTCAGTTCATCGCGGCACGCCTCGAGAAATTCGGGCGTGTAGGCTGGCCACATACCTTTGGAGCGAAGCGCCAGATCACTCAGCAGCGCCGCATCGCCGCCGCGTGCGGCGCGCAAACTGCAAACCGTCATCGTTTACCCATCGGGCGTCGCCTCATTGCGTGTGCCCTCACCCGGCGTAATGAACAGCATCTGTACTTTTTCGGTGACCCGCGCGGTGTGCCAGGTGCCTTGCGGCACAATGACGAAGCTGCCGGCGCGGGATAAAATAACCTGCCGATCGCCCTGCGGCTCGCGCAACATGAGCGTCGCCGCACCGGTCAGGAGCACCACAAACTCGTCACCGGCAGGATGCATCTCCCAGGTGGACCAGTCCTGCTCAAACTCATGTGTTGAGATCAGCATGTGGCCAGCGAAGCCTTTGAAACGCTCGTCCAGTTCCTGATAGAGCGTCGGCCCAACCGGTACGGCGTGCATGCCCAGCTGCGGCGTCACCACCGTGAAAACGTCTTTGATGTGATCGGTTGAAGTTGTCATTGGACCATCCGCATTGGGTAATCGTCCGGCGATGATACGCCAATATGACGAGCCTGCATTATTGATGAACCATCGCAACGAGGGTGTCGAGGTGCCGCCTAAGCGGACCTGCTCCCAGTCACGTGCCCATTTGCGCCGCCACTCGATCACCCGGCCGCAGGTGACACACAGTTTTCGCCCGGGCGACGGATTCACCGCACGCTTGCCATTACGCGCGCGGCCGCTGCAATCCCGCTTTGCCAGGCACTTTCCACACGCGAGGCCGGGCATAAGCCATCGCCCGCCAGCCACAGTCCATCTGCGACACACAGCGCCGCCGGCGACGCGTACTGCGAACTCGCGCTGCGCGCATAGCGCCAACGATGGCCAACCGCATCCAGCGGTGCCGGTAATTCGCGGCATACACGACGCAACGCCACACTCAACGCGGCTGCGATGTCCTCGCGTGACGTATCCAGATGTCGTCGCGAAAAGGCCTCCGTTGCATGCACCACCCAATGCGACAAACCACCGGCAACCACACGACCCGGCTTGCTGTCGTCATGCGCGACCCACGCAATGTCGTCGTCAGCCACAAACGCCGCATCAAATTCGAAGTGCCCCGCAGGCAGCGTCAACATCGCCGCATGACACGGCACGAACTCGGTTGTCAGTTGCACATCAATAGCACTGCGCTCAAGGATGCAGGTCGCCTGCGGTGACGGCGCGGTCAACACCAGCTGATCAAACTCGCCAATCATGTTGTCCTGAGTGAACAGGCGCCAGCCGGACTCGTCTGGTTCTACGCGCACCACCTCCATCCCGGGGGCGAGCTCAACGCCCAACGCCAGATGTTTGCACAACGCGTTCATGCCCGGCACAAACACATACCGCGCATCACCCGACACCGCGGTGCGCGCGCCGTGCTCATCGATAGCGACGAGGCGCTGCGGCCAGGGCGCAACCAGACCGTCCTCACGCCACGCGGCAACACGCCGCGCAAACGCATCACCGCGCACCGTAAAGTACTGCGCACCGTGATCAAAGCCACCGCCGTCCGCGCGGCGCGTCGACATGCGACCGCCCGGGCCGCGCGCCTTGTCGAACACCAGTACGTTATGACCGTGATCAACCAGCGTACGCGCAGCCGCCATGCCCGCCACGCCAGCGCCTACAATGCCCACGTGCAGCCGCCGGCCGCTGGGTTGGTTGATGCGCGACTGCCAGCCAGGTAAATCCAGCCTGCGCGCATGGGCCGATACCGACCGTGGACGCACCGTGCCCAAAACCGGCACCGCTGGTTTGAAAGGGCGATCAAAAAGTCCGAGCGCCCACAGCAATCCGCCGTAGCTGTTCGGGTCGCCCCCATCCAGCGCGTAGCGATGATTGAGATCAAGCAACATGCGCAGGGCGTCTTGCGGTGAGCGCGTCCAGTGCACGAGCTGTTTGGCCCAGGTCATGCGCACGTTGTTGTGCAACTCGCCGTGAATCATCAGCGAGCGCTGCGCCGTATCCCACAGCGGCACACCCGTGCGCGCATGGGCCAACTGATCCCAAGAAAATACTTGCCGTCGCGAATCGTCCGCATGCTCGCGCAACGTTGCTTGTGCCCATGCAGGAAGCGCATCCAGCGTTTCCAGCTGCGCCGTGTGATAGCAGTAGTTGTGCGCCACCTCCCGCCAGACAAACAGCTCATCCAAAAACTTTGCCGCGCCGTCGCCACCTGGATCGCAACATTCCCGCGCGATCTGCGTCGCGGCGATGCAGCCGTAATGAAGGTACGCCGACAGCCGACTTACGCCCTGCGGTGGCGCTACCGCCGCATCATTGCGCAGGCGGTGATAGGTCTTGAGGCCGTCCGCGCCAAACTGCGTCCAGCGCGTCTGCGCTGCCCGCGCGCCGCCACGCGTGTGCCACACCGGCGCAACGCTGTGATCGATATCGCAGGTCGCAATGAGATCCAGGCACGCGTCATCCGTGAGCGCCGCGATCCGTAACGCGCCATCGGCCAGGTCCTCTTGCGCCACCGGCGGCTGCGCATCAATGCTCACATACGGTTGCCCAACCCGCGCCGCATACGCGTCCGCCGTCGCTTTGCGAAAAGCAAACGCACGCTCGTAGCGGCGCCCGACCGTCGGCATCGGGACAATGCAGCGCGCATCGACGGTCAAAACAGGCGCCGCCACGCGATCCGCCAACGCCCGCTGCCACGCTGGAAACGGTGGCACCGGCATCTGCTCAACAACGACCACAGCCGCGTCAACGGCAAGCGCCATCACGCGTCCGTGCCGTGCATCGAGATGAAACCGATACGCGATACCCAGTTCATCCAGATCCTGCGCCACATCGCGCGCGCACTGCATGGCAAAGAAATGATGGCGGTCGTTATTAAATCGATGCGCGCCGCCCAGTCCCTGACACACCAGCAGTGGCAAGCCGCACTGCACGGCAAGCAAGCGCGCAACATCCAGCGCCGGGTTTTCATCTACGCGCAGCGCATGATGCATCCAATACAAAACAAACCGCCCGGGCGCGGCAGGTTTGTCAGACAGCGCAACAACACGTTCACGCAACGACAAAGGCAGTTGATCAAGCATCAACAATTCCAATCACCAAAGTGAATTCACGACTGCAAGGCTTTCGGCGCAACACCAAAGAAGGATGCGCGAACGAAACGAGGGGCCGGCCGGTGCCAGCTCCGTCCACGAAACGACCAACCATCGCCGCCCCAAAAAACGCTCACCCGCCCGAACGAGAAGCCACCTTCTCAGGCCAGGTAACCGTGGCAACCCCAACGACAATCACCGCCATACCCACAAACTGAATCGGCGTCAACGTCTCATTGAGAACAAGCCAGCCACCGATCGTCGCTATAACCGGCACCACGTACGAAATAGTGCCAAGTGTTGCAGGCTTCGCCCGCGTGACCAGCCACAAGTACGCCGAGTACGCGACACACGACCCCATGATGGTCAGATAAATAATCGAGGCCAGGGCCGCATCGGTCATTTGCCAACGTGGCAATTCGCCGATCGCCACACCCAGCACGCACATCATCAGCCCGCCCACCAGCATCTGCATCGCCGCGAAAGGCGTGTCCTGAGTTTGCAGATTCGCATTGCGCAGATAGATCGACGCAACAGACCAGAAAAGACTCGACCCCAGAGCCGCTAGTTGCGCCCACAAGAATTCATTCGAGAAACCATCTTCAGGCCAAATCATCAGCGTCATGCCAGCGAAGCCGATCGCAAGGCCCAACGCCACCCGCCAGGTCAGCGGCACGCCGCGCGGCCCCAATGTCCCGAATACCGCCAGCCACAGCGCCGAAGAGGTCACCAACAGCGCTGTCTGGTTTGAGGGCAGCCACTGTTCCGCCCACGTCACCAGGCCGTTGCCGCCACCGACCATCAGCGCCGCTGTAATCACGACGACTTTCCAATCGTGGGCCGTGCGCGGCAAGCGCTGCCCCAACAAGCGCGCGACCACCGTCATGATCAGCCCCGCCAGGACAAACCGCACGCCACCAAACAAGGCCGGCGGCAGATCCTGCACGCCCACGCGAATGGCTAAAAATGTGGTGCCCCATAGTACATTGACGATCACAAACGCGACCACCAATCCGATCCGCGATTTATCCATGGAGCTCCGGGCCGACTACTGGCAGATACACGTGAAAGAGGCACACACAAGCACGCCCGCGAGAGCCGCCGAAACGTCTCTCGCGGGCGTGCTTGAGCAGTCTACCAGCCGCAGCTGCGACCGGTGTTTTGCTCTTCGAGCCAACCCATCAGCGGCGCAAAATAATCGATGATTGCCGAGCCGTCCATCTGCGGCTGGCCCGTCAATTTCTCGAAAGCCACCGGCCACGGCACGCTGCTGCCAAGCGCCAGCATATCCATGAAGCGCTGCCCGGCGTCCGCATTGCCGTAAATGGAACATTCGTGCAGCGGCACGTCCGATCCTGCGTAGTCGCACAGCGCCTTGTGGAACTGGAACTGCAGCACGAACGACAGGAAGTAACGCGTGTACGGCGTGTTGCCCGGCACATGGTATTTGGCGCCCGGGTCAAAGTTCGCTTCCGTGCGCGTCACCGGCG
Organism: uncultured Gammaproteobacteria bacterium; assembly: GCA_964352435.1. Lineage (GTDB taxonomy): Bacteria > Pseudomonadota > Gammaproteobacteria > Steroidobacterales > JBCCMA01 > JBCCMA01. The sequence goes on from CAYGSQ010000009.1 coordinate 16,103, forward strand.
GTGCAATGCCCTGATACTTGGTACGCAGTGCCCACCAGTCCGCGTTGTAACGCTCGGGCGGTGTCTTGCCGGCAAACACGTCCCAGCGCCATTGATCGACCAGTTTGCCGAAGGGCAGAAAGGCGATTTTTTCCAACGCCATTTTCATCTGTTGATTGATTACCGCTTCCTTGCTCGGCGTGACGTCACCGACCAGACCAATCTTTTGCAAATAACTGGGCGTCATCGACAGGACGATAGTGTCACCGATGGCTTCGTGGAAACCGTCGTGCGCGCCATCCTGGAACAACATCGGCTGGTCGTTGTAAATCAGGAAGTAGTAAATGTGACCGAGCTCGTGATAGATCGTGGTCAGGAACTCTTCCGTCGGCTCGATGCACATCTTGATGCGCACGTCTTCATTGCCGTCGATGGGCCACGCGCTCGCGTGACACACGACGTCCCGATCGCGCGGCTTGGTAAACATCGAGCGCTCCCAGAACGTGGCGGGTAACTCGGGCATACCCAGCGACATGAAAAAACCCTCGGCCTGCTCCACCATCCTGGTCGCCGTATAGCCCTGATCCTGCAGTGCCTGTGACACGTCCAGATTGGCAACACCCGCGTACGGTTCAATCAGCGGGTAAATATTGTTCCACTGCTGCGACCACATATTGCCAAGCAAATGCGCCGGAATTGGACCGTCCTGCGGCACTTTGTCGGTGCCGTAGGTCTCGCCCAGCTTCGCGCGCACGTGGCAATGCAACGCTTCGTATAGCGGCTTGACCTGTCCCCAAAGACGCTCGGCCTCTTCTTCAAATTCGTCCGCCGGCATGTCGTAACCAGACTTCCACAGGTCACCCAGATTGTCGTAGCCAAGTTCCTTGGCGCCCATTGCTGTCAACTCGGCAAAGCGCTCGTACAGCGGACGAATCGGTGGTGATATCGTGCGCCACCCCTGCCATGCTTCCAGAAGCTGATCGTAGTCGCGCACGGTGGCCAGCGTGTTCTCCAGCTCGCCCAGATTTTTGCAGCTGTCTTCGCCATCCGGGCAGTACTTGCCCTTGCCGTACATCGAATCCATGTCGACCGCGATGCGCGCCAGCTCCGCGCGCAGTTCCGCGTCATTGGGTGCCGGCATTGAGGAGCCGAGTTTGATCAGGTCGATTGCACGGCCCGTCGCGCCGTTGAGCTCGACATCGTTGTAGCGTTTGGCCTGTTCAATAATGCGGCTGCTGAATTCCAGCGCTTTTTCGCTCGCACCGGCGGCCAACGCCACGCTGTCTTCTGTAATGTAAGTCGCGCGTATCCATTCGAGCTTCGACTGCTCAAGATTGAGCTTGGCCAATTCCTGATTAACCTCGGCGACAAACGCCGCGGCTTCGGCCGCTGTTGGTGGGCCACTTTTTTGCGCTGCGGCTGGTTTGCTGACGTTACTGGACGGCATGCACGCGCCCAAAGAACACAGCGCGACCACGCCCAAAATATGTCGAATACCCATGATTGAACCCCGATAACCCAGTTTTTAGTAATCCGCTGCACCCGGTGCCGCGGCAGGCGACAAAAACACAATTTGGCGAAAAAGCCAACCGCATGACGGCCACACGGCGCTGTGTGCATCGCACCAAGCCGCCACCGCTGGCGGCGGCCGGTGGACGCGGCCGCTATAGTGAAAAATCACCAGACCATCCGCAGCGAATCGCCGGCCCAATGCCTCTCGCGCGGCGGATTTATGATAGATTTAGCGCCCTTAGCGCAGCCTGCCTGATTGCGCGCCGGCAAACATAACAAAAAACGCGGTTTTTTTGCGACGGGAACATTTATGAACCAGACCACAAACGGTACCGCGCCCAGCGCGTCCGATACGGGTTTCTTCGGCCATCCAAAAGGCCTGCGGACCCTCTTCTTCACAGAAATGTGGGAACGCATGAGTTACTACGGCATGCGCGGCATCCTTGTGTTTTTCATGACCGAGGCCATGCAAAACGGCGGATTGGAAATGACCGTTGCGACCGCCACGTCAGCCTACGCCCTGTACACCGCGTTCGTTTACTTCATGGGCTTGCCCGGCGGCTGGATAGCCGACCGACTGATCGGTGGCCAGCGCGCTGTGTGGTACGGCGGCATCATCATCATGTGCGGCCACATCGTGCTCGCCATTCCCAACGACAACACGTTTTATATAGGTCTGATTCTGGTTGTTTTGGGCACTGGTTTGCTCAAGCCGAATATCGGCGCCCTCGTCGGACAGCTGTACGGCGCCTCCGATCCCCGGCGCGACAGCGGGTACGCGCTCTACTATATGGGCATCAACATTGGCTCAATCATCGGCTACACCGTGTGCGGTTGGCTGTCGATCAACATGGGCTGGCACTGGGCGTTCGGCGCGGCGGCCGTGGGGATGGCGATTGGCCTGATCCAGTTTCGCCTCACGTCAGGCGACCTTCGAGGACAAGGCGCTGGGCCGGTTTCCGTTATGGCGCCCGGCAATGCACGCAAGAGCTGGTCGGTTATCACCACGTTTCTGGTCGCGTTGACCGTGCTGGTCGCCCTGATCATGTTCGGCGTTATCGACTTCAATCCAATTCCGGTGGCGCGCATCGCGGCCGTGGCCTTCATCGCGATTTTCGTCCTGTATTTTGGCAGCATCTATTTCCTCGGCAAACTCACGAAGGTCGAGAAGAAAGGCATGTGGGCGCTGCTGTTGGTGTGCATCGCGTCGGCCTGTTTCTGGTCCGGCTTCGAGCAGGCCGGCTCGTCGATGAACCTGTTCGGACGAGATTACACCGAGCGCATGATCGGCAGCTTTGAAATACCGCCAGCCTGGTTCCAATCGGCCAACTCGTTTTTCATTATCGTGCTGTCGCCCTTCTTTGCCGCGTTCTGGCTGTGGCTTGGCAAGCGCATGATCACGCCGGCTTACGGCATCAAATGTGCCCTCGGTCTGATCATTATGGCCAGCGGCTTCATCGCCATGTATTTCGCCGCGCAGATTGCCGCGTCCGGTCTGAAGGCCGCGCCTTACTGGCTGATCGTGACGTACTTTGTGCACACGGTTGGCGAACTGACTTTGAGTCCGATCGCTTTGAGCGCCGTGAGTAAGCTGTCACCCAAGCGCTATCTTGGACAAATGATGGGTGTGTTCGTACTAACCTATTCGATTGGCAACATTATCGCCGGCATTTTCGCCGGCAACTTCGACCCGGAAAATGTGGCGGAAATGCCCAATCTGTATATGCAGATTGTGAAATTCAGCGTGGCCGTCGGCTTCGTGACTTTGGCCGTCGGACTTGTGTCGAAGAATTGGGAGACCGAGGTGCAGGCGTCCAGAGCAGACGAGTAATGGCTGCGTTGTCGGGTGACGTTTTAACTTTCAGGACGAAAACGATGCGAAAAATGATCGGGCGACGATGCGCAGCAGGCCGCGCATTTCCTGGCCACATTGCAACGCCGATGGTCGTGGCAGTCTTCGCCACGACCACGCTCGGGGGCTGCGCCTTTGAACCGCCATTCATCCCTGATG
>CAYGSQ010000010.1:0-19394 GCA_964352435.1 uncultured Gammaproteobacteria bacterium
TCGTTCGCGAGGTATCGTTCGTTGGGTCGTAGACATCGAGCACACCGAGATAGGAGCCGAACCATACGCAATCGTTTGCGTCCACTTCGAGACTGACCGTCAACGTGTTGGTGTCACCAAGCGACTTGGTGATAGTAAGCGTCGCCAGGTCGACGGCGTGCACGGGGCCACGAACCTGACCAAACCAAAGGGTCTTTTGGTCGTTGGAAAAACCGATATCCCGTATTTCGCGGCGCTCGATTCCCAGCAAGTCCGACACATTCGTCATGACGCCTTCGCGGTCAACGTGAAACAACCCCAGACTGGTGCCGAACCAATAATCCTCGTCGTTACCCGGCAAGATGGAAAACACTTCCGGTTTTACCCCCTCGAACTCGAGTGGGAAGTGCTGGAACCGCGAGCCCAGGTAGCGAGCCAGACCCGCACGCGACGGAACCCAGAAAATGCCTTCTTGGTCATATAGCGACGGTGCTACGCCCCCCAGGGGAAGCGCGAGCCGCGCGCCTGGATCGCCGAATGGCAGCATGCCCTGACCTTCCAGAACCACCCATTCGATGTTGCCGTTTTGCATCTCGAGCGCAGACACTACGCCGTCGTACTGCACATCAAGCCACTCAATATGTTTTGATTTCATCCAGCCAACGCGACCCGCTTTGTCACCAACCGCAACCTGTCCGCTATCGTCGGTCTCCAATGCAGATACGTCTTCGGCAATCAGCTCGAACCGGGGTTCCGCATTGGGCCGGAACACGTGTAAACCAATCGAGCTGAGCACAACTATTTCGTCATCACTGCGAGCAACAAGCGTCAATATCTCGTTCGGCGCCCCGTCCACTGTGTGAATGCCTGCATCCAGATCAGACAGGGAGAGCGTCCGTAGACCACCGGGCTGGGTTGCCACGTACAAGGTATCGCCGACCTCAATAATTGAGCGCGCCACCCCGCGATTTTGCTCCTCAGGTTCGAACGTACGCGTAACGCGCCCGTCCTCAATCAGCGTCAAACCGCCTGCCGCATCACCGGCCCAGAGTCTGTTGTAGCGGTCTACCGCGAGCGCCTGAATCAGGTTTTGACGCAGTCCCTGACGCGTGGTCAAACTATCGAAGCTGCGCCCGTCAAAGCGATTGAGGCCGCCGAACGTCGCGACCCAGACAAAACCGTCGTGGTCCTGAGTGACGGCCAGAACCGTCTTTTGATTGAGGCCGTCGGCAACGGAATATATGCGGAACGGCGCGTCCGGCTGCATAGCCAGTTGCGCCTCGGCCTGCACCCAGGCACCCATAGCAATTGCTGCCACGATAAAGACTTGTGAGATTTTCAATGCCGCCCATCCTTGGTTCTCTTACAAGGATAGCGACCGGTCGCGCCCGGGCTTGATGTTTTTCTGAGAGCTGGAAAATAGGGCCTGAATCACATTCGCCAGACCTTCAGGGAAGCGAACGCTTCATCCCTTCGTGGCTTGCTTCGAAGCCCAGCGATGCGTAAAAACTGACTGCGCGTGTGCGCGTCTTGTCGGTTTGCAGCTGGATCAGGCCGCAGCCGCGTTGGCGCGATTGGTCAATCGCCCATTCGATCATCTGACGGCCAAGCCCGGAACCCCGGTGCGTGGCGGCAATCCTGACGCTCTCTATCTGCCCACGCCACATCCCAAGGCGCGACAGACCCGGAATAAACGTGAGCTGTAAACAGCCGACCGGCACGCCATTGTCATCGGCAACGATCAGGGTTTGATTGGGGTCATGCTCGATCGCATTGAAGGCATCGACATACCGTTGATCGGGTGGTGATGATGCGCCCTCACGCCGACGACCAAGCTCGTCATCGGCAAGCATAGTGATGATGGCCGGCAAATCGGCGCTCGTCGCATGACGAATTAGCGTGCTACTCATCTTCGAAGGCTACACTGAGGAAGGCTACAAAGTGAAGAATATCATTGCCTACAAACTCCCCGCGTGATGGCGGTAATTGGACCAGGTTGCCGAGGAACCGTTTCTTGCGCGACTGGCGATCCGTTGTTTTGGCTTGATCGCCTACAGGTTGCCGCGCTTTTAGTTAGGCAAGCCGTCCACGCGGTGATTAGATTGATTTTAGCGCCCGACTGCGTCAACGTACTCGGGCGTTTGTCATAAGGAACCGCACCATGCCCCTCTCTCGTCGAACATTGCTCACGTCATCCGTCGCAGCCGCACTCACTGGCGCCTTATCAGCGTGCAGCGAAAAAACACCCCCTGCAGGCGAGCCCGCCAAGACACTTGCCGCACCGGATCAGTTGGCCCAAGCGCAAAACATACTTGATCAAGCGACCGACATGATGGTTCGGGCATACCCGGAAACCGCGTCCAGTGCAGGCATCGACAACGGCAAGTTCGCCGCTTTGAAAACTCAGCTTACGGACCGCTCGCTGGCCGGGCAGGCGCAGATTGAGAGCGATGCCCGAACGATTCTCAAAGATCTCAAAAATATCGACACCGCTGCGCTGCCGGCAGACGCCGGGCTGGACGTGGACGTCGTGCGCACCATGTTTGAAACCACCGCACAGGGCTTTGATTTCGAATTTGGCGACAACGCCATGCTGAATTACAACTGGTCTTATCGTCCGAGCCCCTATGCGGTGGCACAAAACACGGGCGCTTTTGTAGAAATCCCTAGTTTTCTCGAGGCCAGCCACAAGATTGCAACGACCGATGACGTAGCGGCCTATCTCAGGCGCCTTGATGCCTATGCGGGGCAGCTCGACGGAGAAACCGAGCGCGTTTTGCGCGACGGTGCAAACGGTTACGTGTTACCCGATTTTCTGCTGGACAAAACCGTTGGGCAGCTGCAGGGCGCGCTCGCAAAACCACCTGCAGACTGGGGACTGGTAGCCGGTTTCGCAAACTCGGCAGATGCCCTTGATAGCAGCGCACGCGCTAAAGCGGCCGCCATCGCACAAGACAGGATTGCGCCAGCTGTGCGCCGTCAAATCGACGCACTGTCATCGTTTCATGGCGTGGCGACAGCAGATGCGGGAATCTGGGCCAAGCCGCAGGGCGACGAGTACTACGCCTGGGCACTGCAGGCGGGCACCACAACGACGTTGTCGCCCGACGAAGTACACCAGATGGGGCTGGACGAACTGGCCAGCCTGCAAGCCCGCATGGAGCCTATTTTAAAAGGGCTTGGCTACACGCAAGGCACTGTCGGTGAGCGTATGGCGGCCCTCGGTGAAGATCCGCGTTTCCTTTTTTCTGACGGTGACAAGGGTCGCGCTGAAATCATGACATTCATTGACGACGCGCTGACCGAGATTCGGGCACTTATGCCCGACGCGTTCGAGACTTTAGTCCCCGGTTTTCTTGAGGTCACGAGAATTGATCCCGAGGTTGAGGCCGGTGCACCCGGCGCTTACGGTGGCGCCGGATCCATTGACGGTACCAAGCCGGGCCATTTCTGGATCAACCTGCGGACACCGGCTTTGCACAACAAATTCAATCTCAAGGACCTGACCTACCACGAAGCGATCCCGGGGCACGTTTGGCAGGGCGAGTACACGTTTAAGCAACCGCTAATTCGTTCGTTGCTGGCGTTCAATGCCTACTCGGAAGGCTGGGCGCTGTACGCGCAGCAGTTGGCAGATGAACTCGGTGTCTACGACGAGTTTCCCGTTGGCCGCTTGGGCTACTTGCAGTCGCTGGCCTTTCGCGCCTGCCGTTTGGTGGTCGATACCGGATTGCATGCGAAACGCTGGACCCGTGAAGAAGCCAACCATTGGTTCGTCACCAACAACGGTTCCAATCCCGAAGAAGTACGCGGCGAAGTGGATCGCTACTGCGCGTGGCCGGGCCAGGCCTGCGGTTACAAGGTAGGGCACACCACCATCAATCGACTGCGCGATGACGCGAAGGCGGCACTCGGTGAGCGCTTTGATTTCAAACGGTTTAACGATGCGGTGGTGTTGGGCGGCGCCGTGCCGATGTCCGTGCTTGAGCGTGTGGTCAACGCTTACACGGCGACCGTGCGGGGTTCGTGATTTGAGCGCGCGCTTAGCTTAGCGCAGCGCTCCGTGGCGCGACGGACTCGACTTCGCAGGCGGTGATGCAACAAGGGTGATCGATTCGAGAAAGCCCGGTATATCCCGTCTAAACAGCAAGCGACTTGTTACGGTGCCGCTGAAGTCTGGCGTCGCATCAATGTACAGATCAAGCTCGCACTCCTCAGCGGGGCCAAGCGTGGTACCGGTGCACGCATCACGCACAATGGAAAAAGTTGCCTCGCCGCTTTGCGGCTCAAACTCCAGCAGTTCGAACGTGCTGATCGCGTCGCCGGCATTGCGCAGGAAAACCGAATAGGTATGGCCCTCGCCAGCAGGCAGATCGTTAAACTCATTTCGCGAAATACGAATATCGCGTACCGAAACGTCAACATTAACGCGTACTTTGCGTGTCGGTTCACTCGACGCATCCGAATTGATCACAAGATTGGCAGAACGCCGTGCACCGCCCAGCGGGTCACGGTTGGTAAATTCGACACGTGCTTCGCAGCCCGCACCCGATGCCAACGGAACCTGCGTGCAGTCTTCATTCGCGATACGAAACTCGTCACGACCATTGTCGTCAAACTGAAAGTCCGAAATATTGAGATCCGACACACCCGTACTGACGATCGGCAAGCTTGCACGCAAAACAGAGCCCAATTGCGCCGGCACGCGCGCCACCGGCAATTGATCAAACGTCACGAGCGCCCGGACATCCGTGCTCGGTGTTGTAATCAGAGCCGGCCGGTAGGTCGGCACCACGAACGTACCGAAGTCGATTGCGCTGGCCCACTCGGCGTTCACCGTGATGACGGCCGATGGCGAAACGGTATGCGTGCCCTCGCGCAGCACGCGAAACCAAAGTCGCTGGATAACTATGTCGTCGTCGAGCCCGGAAAATGAGCCGACCTGAGAGTTAGCGAGAACGCCCGGCGATTTTTGCGGCCGAGCATTGAACAGGGGATCCGTAGTATCGGTATACGCAAAGTCGATCAATTCCAGACCGGCGTCGTACTCAACGCTAAAAAACCCGCCAATCCAAACGTGATTGTTGCGCCGATGCAATATATCGACCTGAACCGTTTGGCCCACAGTGGCCACCTGACCGCCGGGTGTCGCGAGCAATTCCAGTGCGAAGGTCGATTGAACGACCGCCACCGTGTACAGCGAAGCGATGATGAATTGGATGTGTCTGCGCATGCGAATTGACCTCTGGACGCATAGTGGCACGGCTGCCTGATAACACAGACAGTATGCCATAGCGCCGGGGCGCCCCAGTACGCGACCCACGACCTACCCGGGCATCCGCTGCCAAATCAGTCAGTTGCGCCCACCGGCACTTGGCCGGTGGCGGCAAGAACAGCCTGCGTAAAATGCGGCCTAGTGCAACCTCTCGATCACGGTGGCAACGCCCTGCCCCATGCCGATGCACATGGTGGCCAAACCAAACTGAGCATCATTGTCCTGTAACACGTGGGCCAGTGCGCCGGTGATACGGGAACCGGAGCAACCCAGAGGATGACCCAACGCAATCGCTCCGCCCTTGACGTTGATTACGTCCTGACGCTCGAGCAGCTGCATTTCGGTTAGCACCGCAAGTGATTGCGCAGCAAACGCTTCGTTCAATTCGAAGTAATCAATATCTTTGGTCTCAAGACCTGCACGCTTGAGTGCCTTGTGCGAAGCCGGCACGGGACCGCGGCCCATGGTGGATGGATCACATCCGGCGGACGCCATTGAGACAATGCGCGCCATCGGCTGCAGGCCGAGCGCCTTGGCCTTTTCGGCCGACATCATTAGTACCGCCGACGCACCGTCAGAAATCGCTGAACTGTTGCCTGCGGTAACCGAGCCCTTGGGATTGAATGCCGGGCGCAAGCCACTGAGCGTCTCGACCGTGGTATCGGGACGAACCACCTCATCGAAATCGACCAGTACTGGCACACCATCTGCGTCGTGACCGGCGATGGACACCATCTCGTTGCTGAAACCGCCGTTGCCAAGCGCGGCCGCCGCGCGTTGGTGCGAAGTCGCTGCAAACGTATCTTGTGCTGCGCGTGAAATCCGGAACATCGTTGCCAGCATTTCTGCCGTCAGGCCCATCATGGCGGCCGCCTTCGCGACATTGAGTGACAAGCCCGGGTGACCATCATAGCCGTGGGTCATTGGCACGTGGCCCATGTGCTCGACGCCACCGCACAGATAGACATCGCCGATACCGGCTTTGATCGCGCCGGTGGCCGTATGAATAGCGGTCATCGATGAACCGCACAATCGGTTGACCGTTTGGCCGGACACCGAGTGTGGCAAACCCGCACGCAGTGCAATCTGACGCGCCACGTTGAAGCCTTGCTCCAACGTCTGTTGTACGCAACCCCAGATCACGTCCTCAATTTCGGTTGGGTCCAGGGCTGCATTGCGTACAAGCAGTGCCTTTACCAACTCGGCCGACAGGTCTTCGGCACGTACGTTGCGAAACACACCACCCTTGGAGCGTCCCATCGGCGTGCGCACGGCATCAACAATTACTACATCAGTCATATCAATTCTCCGCTAAGCCGTCGCCTAGTTCTGGTAATAGGTTTCGCCGTTCTTTGCCATGGCCTGCATGCGAGCGGTGGGCTCGTACAGCTTGCCCAGATGCGTGTACTTCGCGCACTTGTCGAGAACGTTCTGCATGCCAAGGGTATCGGCATACTTCAATGCGCCACCGTGGTGTGGCGGAAAGCCGATACCCAGAATGAGGCCCATATCAGCTTCATTCGGTGTTGCGACGATATCTTCTTCCAGGCAGCGCGCGGTTTCGATAATCATCGGCAACATGTGCCGCTCGATAATTTCTTCCGGTGAAAATTCTTTTTGCCCATCGGGTTGTACGCTCGCGACCAGCTTGTACGCGTCTTCGTCACGCTCTTTCTTCGGCTTGCCTTTGCGATCAATGCTGTATTTATAAAAGCCGACGCCGTTCTTTTGCCCAAAGCGTTCGCCTTTGTACATGGCGTCAAGGGCAGACTCGAAGGTCTTCGCCATGCGGTCCGGGTAACCTTCTGCCAATACGTCGCCAACATGATGTGCCGTATCCATGCCAACCACATCCTGCAGGTACGCCGGGCCCATTGGCCAGCCGAAGCCCTCCATCACTTTATCGATGTGCGTGAAGTCAGCGCCGTCACGAATCAGCGCCATGAAGCCGCCGAAATAGGGGAACAGCACGCGGTTAACCAAAAAACCGGGGCAGTTGTTGACGACGATGGCGCTCTTGCCCATGGCACTGGCGTAGGCGACGGTGGTGGCAATGGCTTCATCCGATGTTTTCGTGCCACGAATCACTTCGACCAACGGCATGCGGTGCACGGGATTGAAAAAATGCATGCCAACGAAGTGCTCCGGCTTTTTGAGCGCCGTGGCCAACTCGTCGATGGAGATGGAAGACGTATTGGACGACAGGATCGTGCCATCTTTGACTTCGGCTTCCACCTCGGCCAGTACGATTTTCTTGACCTTCGGATTTTCGACCACGGCTTCAACCACGATGTCGACGTTGCCGAAATCGCCGTAGTTCAGCGTTGGACGAATGTCGGCGAGAATGTCACCCGCTTGCTGGCTGGTGATTTTCTTGCGAGTCACCAGCTTACCCAGAAGCTTGTTGGCTTCGCCCATGCCAAGATCAAGCTGTTCGTCCTTGATGTCCTTCATAATGATGGGCGTGCCTTTGCTGGCGCTTTGGTAGGCAATACCACCACCCATGATGCCCGCGCCCAGTACGGCGGCCTGCGCAACCGGCTTGCCGAGTTTTTGCGCCTGTTTGGCCTTCTTCTTCAACAGCTGGTCGTTCAGGAACAGGCCGATCAGCGAATTCGCCACTTGCGTCTTGGCCAGCCTGGCAAAACCCGCCGCTTCAATTTTGAGCGCGGCGTCGCGATCTTTGGAGGACGCTTTTTGAATGTCAGTGACCGCGGCAATTGGTGCGGGGTAATGCTTGCCAGCTTTGCCGGCGATAAAACCCTTCGCGGTCTCAAATACCATCATCGATTCAACTTGATTCAGTTGGAGCGGGCCCTTTTTTTGCGCGCGACGCGCCTGCCAGTCGTACTTGCCGTCATTGGCAAGCTCGATCAGTTTGATCGCGGCATGCGCAAGCTTATCTACAGACACAACCGCATCAACGGCGCCCACTTTCAGAGCCGCATCCGCCTTGTGTTGACCGGTACCTGCGATCCACTCGATGGCATTGTCCGCACCGATCAATCGAGGCAAGCGTACCGTGCCGCCAAAACCGGGGTACAGCCCAAGCTTTACTTCGGGCAGGCCGATTTGTGCGTGGTCGGCCATAACGCGGTAGTCGGTCGACAAGCACATCTCAAGGCCACCGCCCAGCGCAATACCATTGATGGCCGTGACGGTTGGGAACGGCAAATCCTCGATGGCGCTGAATATCTCGTTCGCTTGCAGCACCCACTCAATAATCTGCGCCTCCGGCTGCTTGAACGTCTCGCCGAACTCGTGAATGTCGGCACCGACGATAAAGCCGCTCTTGGCGCTGGTGACGACCAGTCCCTTTATAGAGGCGTCCGCACCAAGCAACTTGCCGACTTCAGCCAACTCCGCGAGTGTCTGACGGTCGAACTTGTTAATGGACGCGCCTTCGCGGTCGAAGCACAACTGAGCGATGTTGCCATCCAGTTTTTCACAGCGAATAGATTGCCCTTGGTACATAGTTTGGAGGTCCTTTGAGATCGGAGGGGAAAGCTTGCAGGCGAAGCAGGATTTTAAGCGGCTGGAGAAAAAGTCGCCAGTCCACGGTTGTACATAAAGGATAGAAAGTGCTGCAAGCTGCCGGGCGTCTTGGCTAACGGTCCTCATAGGGCAAGCTCGCCCATCACCACCAAAAACAATCACGACGAGTATGCGCAAAATCACCCGGCAACCCGGCGCACTGCTCTACGCCAAAGTCACATTGGCGGCAATCCCTTGAAGGAGAAATGCCCACACACGCCACTTTTCTGGCTCAGCTACGCAGCTTTCGGGGCGCACATTTCGCGCACGGAATATCGTCCACAAGCTGGCGTCGCAGCGACACCCTCCAGGTGGTTGATCACATCAGACCAATCTGCGTTAACGCCACTGACTGACCGGCGCACCGCCGATCGAATTGCTGAGATATTCCTCAACCATCAGCGCCAATGCGCGATCACGCGGCTGTCCTTCATGGCGTGCCAGGGCGCGCCGCTGCCAAACAGCGGGCGTTATGTGCGTATCCAGTCGGTGCTCTATGACGCCCAAAAGACGCCGCCGCTCATCCGCATCCACGCCCAAAGAAGCCAGACCCGCGTCGGCAACCGGCAGCATTTCCCGGCACAGTGCCGACGCATTCACCTCCCGCGGCGATGCATCGACGGTCTCGGGCCAAAGCAAATTTGCGTCCAGGCCTTGCTGCGCGGCGCGATAAAAGCTGAATTCGGCGTAGCGAAAAGGATAAGCCGGTAGCAACGTCTCAACCCGATCACGCAGGCCCACGGTTAGTCCGATCATAAACGCCGCATTGGCCATCATATCGATGGGTGTTGGGCCTGCCGGCAGTGCACGAAATTCGATGCGCAGATGTCCCCCGTCGCCCGCGTCATACACCGCCCGGTTCCAGTTCCATACCGTGCCCTGTTGCAGGCGTAGTTCCGACAATTCAGGAATGCCTCCTGCCGCGACGACCTCGAGTGACCGTTCATCGCCAACTACCGGCATCAAGATGGGGTAAAGCAAACAGGACTCGGCAAAAAGTTCATACGCGCCACGGCGCACCCACCCGTGACCGAACGGCACGCGCGCCGCACGACGCCACTCGTGATTGAACGCGCCGCGCGTATCTACAGATTGCTTAAATAGCGCAATCCGCGTTTCAGACCACAAACTATGGCCAAGACAATATGGCGAATTGCCCGCTATCGCCAATGCCAAAGGCGTGGCGAGCTGTGCCGCGTTGTAGGTGTCGGCAAAGTCATCGGGATTTACTCTCAGGTGCAACTGCAAGGACGTGTTGGCGCCCTCCATTGTCAGCTGTGGACACACCTCATCAAGCGGTTCCTCACCGTCGATCTTGATGTGAAAGTCGTCGCCGCGAATTCGCCGCAAGCCGTTGGAGAGCGCGTGATACCGCGGCTGATCGGTCATGACATCGTCGCCCAGCTGGGCTTTGGTCAATGTCGGCAAGATGCCAATGGTGATGATGCGTCCATCGTGCTGTAGCGCCAGCTCTCGAATTTTGGCCAGCGACCGTTCCAGCTCATCTTGCATATTTGCAAACGGCGTACCGGCTGCGGCAACCGGCGACAGGTTGTACTCGAGGTTGAAGCGGTTGAGTTCAAGCGTCCATTGCGGGTCGTCGGTGCTTGCAATAATCTTGTCACTGATCGGCAATGCCTGAGCATCCGCGTCAACAATGCACATCTCAACTTCAGCGCCAAGACTTGCTGCGCCAACGCCAAAACCTGGCCGCTGCAAAAGCTGCTCAAGCGCGGTCAGGTTTTCACGCAGTCTTATCCAGGCCTGCGTGTAATCTGTTTGTGTAAACACGCAGCGGTCTATTGCGAGGCCCATAGTCACTCGCCTTTGTTGCCAGCGGTGCTCGAGAATAACTCAGCGCATTAAGTTACTTTAATACGGGTAAACCGAAAGTATGTAGCGCGCGGCGCAGACCAATCAGTACGTCTTTGCCCGCCGGCGCCATTGCCGGTCGATGATTCAGTCTGAGTTTCGGGCAGCGAGGTTTTCCAGCTGGATCATCCAGCAGCCAGATGCCGGCGAAAGAACCCGACCATCCGGTCCCAAGCCAGTTTCGCTGCATCCGGGTCATAGCGCGGTGTCGAATAATTGTGGAAGCCGTGTCGTGCACCCGAATACACATGCATTTCATAAGTGACGTCGTTGGCCTTGAGCGCGGCCTCGTATGCCGGTCGCATCGCGTTAACGCGCTCATCCATTTCAGCGTAATGAATCTGCATCGCGGCGCTAATCTTCGGCACGGCGTCGGTCGCAGCAGCGGCGCCGTAAAACGGTGCACCAGCCTGAAGCTCGTCACCCAGCTCCGTCGCCAGGAAATTGGTGGTCCCGCCGCCCCAACAAAAGCCGGTGGCGGCAAGCTTGCCCGTAGACAGCTCATGAGCTTTGACGAAGCGCGCACTGTTGACCATGTCACGCCGCAGCTCGCTCTGATCGAGCGAACGCTGCATCGTGCGACCTTCGTCATCATTGCCGGGGTAGCCACCGATCGGCGCCAGACCGTCTGGCGCCAGCGCCAAAAAACCCTCGGCGGCAAAGCGCCGCGCCACATCGCGTACGTACGGATTCAGGCCGCGGTTCTCATGCATGACCAACACACAGGGGAACGGTCCCTCGCCGACAGGCCTCACCAGATAGCCGCGCATCTCGCCTGAGCTGCCGCCTGCGGACGCGTATTCAATCCAATTGGCTTTGATACGCTTGTCAGTAAACGAAACTTCCTGGGCCTGCGCGTAGTTGGGCATCAAAGCCTCCGCCATCGCCAGCGCTGAAACCCCAGCGACGGTTAGCGTCGCCGCACGGTCCAGAAATTGGCGGCGGTCAATATGACCGTGACAGTACTCGTCATAAAGATCGAAAACTTTGGCATCAATGTCGCTTTGCTTCATTTTCTGACTGAACCTCTATTCAATTGAGAACCGGACGCAAACTGCGCCTCGACGCTTAGAGCCTGGAATTATTGCATGAAAGCGTCAAGTGCAATTTGCGCCGCCTCGTCGACCTTGGAGAACGGTATTGTTCTTTGCGTCGTAAATCTGTGCATTCACATAGTCGAGTGCAAACCATCATCCGTTATCAAGATGATCCGAATCTGGCTTCCAGCCCGCGGCCGCACCCAACAACACGGAGTCATCAGCAAACAAGAGTGGCCCTCTATCCAGCATGCCCATGACGCGTCGCGTCGCGGTGGCGCTGCTAACATCCGTCATTGCCCAGATCGCGATAGCCTGGGCACCGGTAGCGTCACCAAAACTAGTTGCGTAACCCGCGGGCAATCCAGAAAACCCGTAGACATCCAAGCCGTTGTTGCCCTGGAACCATCCCGTCGTGGTTTTGAGTACGGCAGCCTCCTGACCACGAAACCCGTCATTGACGATGAAATCGCGTAACGCGAGAAAGTCCTGCTCGGACGAAATACGCCAGCCCTCGGGACACAACCTGCCCGTCACCAGCGCGGCAGTATTGTCGACCATGCCGTAAAAATCGATCGGCAGTACGCGGGTTGATTCGACAACACAGAAACTTTAATCGCAGGACACGCCAGTACCGGGCTAAGACAACACAGGGATAAGAATCCGCGTTTCAATATCTTTCGCCTCAACTTCGGTTGGATCGTTGATGTAGTTTTCCTGGGTCATGCCAGCGAGAGTCAGGCCCTGCTCGCGCGCCCACTGGACCACCAGCTTATAGGTCGCGCCAACCTTGTGGTACGGCCCGCGATGAATGGTCTGCAGATACTGGCCCGCTGCGTACGCGGCTGGCTGGATATCGCCCTCGCCTGTCGCAGGTTCGCTGACCGCCATACCGACACACATTAGTTGTTTGCGCGTTAGTGCAAACCACATTTGCTTAAGCATGCCGCAGTCGCGCATCTCGTCCCAGTTGATATTCATGTAGCGAGCATAGGGCGCGCCGGCGCGCTGGGCGCCTGTCTGGTCGATGTGTCGATTGATTCGGGGAAACCACTCACCCAGCACTTTGGGGATTTTGAACATGGATGTTTCAACGGTGACTTCCAGTACATGGAGCACAGGTTGATCAACAACGCTTATTTTTTGGCTCATTGCACGGCCTCCCACAACACACGACATAACGTATGCACAACACTACCTGTGATTGATCGAGTGAGAAAGTGCGGTGGTTTGTCGTGCTAACAAAGTCGTGGAAGCTTGCCTCATCACGGTCGGGTTCGCGCCGTTCACTATGATGAGAACATCTGGATTTGGTCCGGATTGCGCTCAAGGGGCCTGTTTGCGACGGACCGGGGTGCTCGTTTCAAATGCGCGGAGCACCCCGACAGCCTTGCGGGTTGGCGAGCCCGGTAACTAGTCGCTGCCGAAGCCGGCGAACAGCTTGCGGAACGCGTCGAGCAAGGCTGAGTCCATGGCGCTGTCCTGATTGGCGGTCGCAGGGCTTTCATCGCGTTCTGGCTGCGGTGGCGGCGTGTTGTACGACCCCATGGTCATCGTGTAGTTAGCCATTGATGGCGTAGCGAAAGCGAAAAAAGTGACTAGCGCGAGAGCGGCGGCTGGCGTATTTCTGGACTTTTTCATGATGATTGATTTCCTGTTTGTGATTATTTTTTGTGCGACGAGCTCGTGGCCCGGCGACAGGACAAATTGAATCAATTTGGGCAGGAAGAGTTGTTAGCTGGGCGTTATCTCGCCGCTATTTGGCTGTTATTTGTGCGGCCAGACTTTAGAATGCCAGCCCATTAGGCCAAGTAGAAAATCGTCAGGAAGTAAGCGGATCAGACGACGTCGCGAACAGCGGATTGGGCTAGCAACGATCCGCCGGACGCGTCCAGGCTACGCGCGCCGAGACATGGCCTCTGGATCGCGACGACCGTTTGACCGGACTCATAACAGTTCGCTTGGTCGAGACTCGTTGTTTGCCCGGTTTTGGTCTGCGCGGCAATTTCCGCCCAAAAAGTCGGCCCTGGGTCGGGTTGTCATTCCTCACGGGCATCCCATGACCGATGACCGTATCCACGAGTAGCGCCTCCGCGGTTCGCTGCTCTTCAGGCACCAGCTCCTCGCTCTGCGCGAGCGCCAGGTGAGGGCTGTGACACAACCCACACGTTTCTCCCACCGCAAACACCGCCGCCGGGTGCCACATCCGCAACAAAGCCTGCACGTCGGGTTGCGCCTCGACCTCACTGGTCGCGGCCTCATCAACAAGTTTGAGCCGATACCGACCAATCATGATCACATCACCAAACTTCAAGGTCGTTTGACGATTGCCACGAATCAGCTTTTTGTTGACGTACGTGCCATTGCGGCTACCGAGATCTTCGATCACGACTTCGCCGTCAAGCACAAAAACGCTGGCATGATTGCGACTGACGCCGCTGCCTTGTGAGAGACAAATATCGTCGTCAGGAGAGCGCCCGATTGCCAGACGAAACTTCTCCAGCGCAAACCGCTCGATGCGGTTCTCGCCTTTATCTTTTACGTTTCGAAGCAGCAGTACCGGTTGGGACTTGTGTTCTGCGGCAGTCGAATCTGACTCTGGGTTCGCTAGCGCCACCAATCTAATCTCATCGAAAATTCAATTAGTCTTGATTCTAGGAGCCTTAATCCGAGGATTCCGTTAACTCATTCACGGTGAGAGACGCAAATAACGCTGCCTCGGGGCGTTATGTCAATTGCAGACGACTTGGCGCCGTATTATTCGCCAAGACTTGCCAAAAGCTGCTTTGCTTCCCGCCGCCGCAAATAGCGCTCGTCACCGTCGCGCCATACCTCCAGCGCTTCGTCGAGTGACCGCCGCGCCTGGGCGACGTCCTCAATATTAAGCGCCAGATACGCCATCTCAAGATGCGCGCTGGCCAGACGTGGCGCCCGCCGCAGCGTATCGACGAGAATGGCCCGCGCCTCGTCCTGCGCACCGACCCGGCGCATCATGCGCGCCAGATCCACACGTAATTCAAGTGACATCACCGTCGTACCGGCCGACACCAAAATTGAACTGTCCATCAGTTCCAACGCTTTTGTCGCCTGACGCACAGCTTGCTCAGCATCGTCATTGACAACATGGCGATAGACTCGAGCGAAGGCAATCATCGGCGCATACGTCGGGTCGGCCATTGCATCAGCAAACCGCTCAGCCTTTTCCAGCGACGCTAACGCCGCCTGCTCATCACCCTGTTCCCACTCGATGCCAATTTTCGGCATATGGAGAAACCCGTCTAGTGGTGGCCCCACCTGTGCGCCCATCTGAGCCAGCGCTTCATGGGCGCCCTCAAAGTCACCGAGCAGCATGCGCGAGTTAACAACGTTCACGCCGATTTGAACCACCCGGATCAGCGGCGGTAGAAACTGTTCGGCGACCTGGTCCATATCATCCAGCGTCTGCAGCATGGCCTGGAGTTCGCCTCGCAGGTACTGCAGTTCGGCCAACGTATTGAGCGCTTGTACTCGCTGTTGCGGGGTCAGAGTTCGCTCGAGTGCCTGGTCGACACGTGCCGCAACTTCATCGAAATCGCCGGTGCGCATTTCCAAAGTTGCCATACCTAAAGCCGCACTAAAGTTATCGGCAGACACGAGCTCCGCATCCTGATACGCCTTGCGGGCATTGTCGTAATCATTCGCCGCAATATAGATCATCGCAAGTTGCAGACGCGCCTGAGTATCTTCTGGACGCACTTCCAGAAACGTCTGCACATGCTCGGCCGCCGCCACGTAGTTGCCGCGTCCCTGCTCAACCGTGGCCATCGATGAATAGAGGCGGTGGCTGGTTGGATTGATGGCCAGCGCCTGCTGCAAATTGGCCAGCGCCCGATCGTGATCTTGACCGATAAGCATCAGCACCGTACCCAGAATCCGAAATCCCTGAGGGTTAAGCGGCTCGACTTCAGTCCACATGCTGAGCACTTTGATGGCGCGCTCGAAATCACTTTGATAGATGTACCGCCGGGCTTTGGTCAGAAAGCGGGAAGCGACCGACAGCTTGTAGTCATGCGCCAGCGCGTTGCCTACTGTTTCCTGTGCCTGCTGAATATTGCCATTGAGGTAATACAGGTTAGCCAGATCAGCAAACGCCTGTGCAAAGCGCCCGTCACGCTCCGTGGCCGCGGTCAGCAAGGCGATGCCGCCGGCGTAGTCGTTGCGCAACTCAACCGCGATGCGCGCATCGACATAGTTACGGACTGCGTCGGCATCGGCCGTCAGGTTGTCCCGCAACGGATCGTTTTCCGTGTCGCTTTTGGGGTCAATCTCCAGCTGACGCTGAATCACGAGTGAGATTCGGTCAGCGGCGGGTAACAGATCAGCAAGACTCTCGTCCAACTCGGCCAATGGCGAACCACTCGTGACATCGACCAGACGCAGACGTGCACGCAACGCACCGTCGACCAGCTCAAGCGTGCCGCTGAGCAGCGCATCGCTGCGTCGTTCACGGGCAATGGTTAGCTGCAATGAACGCGGAGCACCAACGATCAGCTCGAAGCCGCGTTCGCGCAGCGATTCTTTTAGTGCATCCGACCCAAACGGGCTCGTCGCGGAAACCAAGGGCGTCTCATGGTTCAGGTCGTGCTCGACCAACAGCGGGATCGCGTAACTCAGCCAGTCATGGTCTTCGTCGCCGGTTTCGTTGTGCACAAAAAACAGGGTGATGTTTTTGTGGAAGCCCTCGACCGGCACCTCGAATGACTGACTGGCGCCGGTCTCATCGACCACGGTGCGAGTCTGCACCAGGGCAAGCGGTGCTTCATCCGAAGGTTTCGGATTGAGGACAAACAGCGCGGCCGCGGCAGCGATCAAGTTCAGCGGGACAATTGTCTTCTCGACCGGCGTCCACCGGTCTTTGCCCGGTGCGCCGTGAAACCAGGCCACCACGGCCACCGCTGGCAGCAGCACAGCCAGACCAACAAATATGTAGGCGGTAATGGCCTCGGGCAGCGAAAACTTGTCGATAAGCCAGTCGCCAATCTCGATCGCCATCCAGGTGCCCGCGACGTAAAGCCCGAGAATTTGCGGCACGCGGCGCGCAAACAACTGCTGAAAAATACTCACTAATTCAGCTCTTCGGCCCCATGAACCACCACAGGATCGCGCCAATGAGTGGCAGAATCAGGACCAATACAATCCATAAGACCTTGCGGGCTGTATCGGCATTGCTGCCCAGAATCTGAATGATGACGTAGACGGCAATGATCAGGGTCAGAAGACCGAAAATGCCCGTGATTTGTAGATCCATGATGTTCTCCGCTGTTGCAGAGAAGAAGTATGCACTGTGGCTTCGCGGGCACCAAACTTTGGGCACGGTCAGCGAGAATCAACCACACCGGCATAAGGCACCGCCCATGCACACTGATTGCGGCAACGCAAAGGGCGGCACAGAGCGCCCCGGCGTCTAATGTGGCGGTGCGAAAGAAACCACGGCTGGCACGCGCTAGCCGTGGTTGCTCATTTCACTTTATTTGATGGCCGAATCCGCCGCCGGTGTGACCAACGGGTTATCAATGCCGTCAATGCCTGGGATAACCACCGGGCCACCGCTCTTCTCGGTGCCGGTGGCTCCAGAACCGGTAATTTCCGTTGTGCCGTGCGCGCCACCCAGGAGTTTTCCGGCAACGCTGTTGCCGGGTTTAACGCGAATGTCCGACGGTCTGCGATCGCCCGGGCCGCCGCTGCCACTGATAGACCGGATGGTGTGCGCGTCAACGCTGACGCCGCCGGCCGTGCCACTGCCACTGATGGAGCGAATGGTGTTGGAATTCACACTGACGCCTGCGGGCAGGCCGCTGCCGCTGATGGAATTTACGATGCCCGAACTCGCGTTGGTTCCCGGGGGCGTACCCGTGCCGCCGATAGCCAGCGTGCTCGACGGCCGTGGACCGTTGGGTCCACCACTGCCACCGCTGAGCGCCGTAATGCTATGGGAAATGTTGTCCGTCGGTGGGCCGCCCGAGCCGCTGATCGACGTCGTCGAGTCCAGGTTGATCTCGGTCGTCGGGATGACAACAGGCCCCCCACTCCGCATGAGTCCGTCGGTACCGTTGTCGGCACTGGCCGGCAATGCCGTCATGGAAAGAAAAATTGATGCTGCGATTGAATAGTGAACGCTGTGTTTCATACCCGTGGTCTCCATTTGGGGTGTGCGGAAGGCAGCGCGCCTCCCCGGATCGCGAATCTGGTTTGCGCGCGCGTCAATAAGTGCCCAGGTGTCGGCCAACCACTGGTCGGCGCGCGGGTCGCCGACGGCGCGCAGTACTTCGAAACAACACCAGCGAATACGCAACGGATCCTCGGTACCGTCAAGACTGCCGCCTCCGTCGAGATGGGCAATTACGCGCCCGGCGCGCCGCTGCGCTTCACCCTTGTCGCCCTCGTACAGCGCGATACTGGCCAGCGCAGAGTCGGTCTCCACTTGCAGGTGACCGCTGCCGTTCGCCACATAACGGTCGGCCGCGGACTTCAATGTCACCCGCGCATTCTCAAAGTCTTCACGACCACCCAGCGCGATGCCCAGCTGCAGCAATGACACCGCCTCGAGGTCGGCGCTACCGCTGTCTTGTGCAATGGTGGTCGCGCCGTGCGGGCGTGACGTAACGCATCGCCGTAGCGCCCCTGAGCATTGGCCAACAACGCAAGATTGAGCGACGCAATGCATTCCACGTAGGGATAGCGAATGCGCTGTGCAAGCGCGACGCTTCGTTCAAAATGCACACGCGCCTGCTGCAGATCGCCCAGACGGTATCGTGCATCACCGGTCAGGTTTTCACCCAGCGCCTCAGCGGACCGGTCGCCGGTGTCGCGCGCGAGCTGGACGTAGGTATCATCCAGATCATCGGCCTCTTCCAATCTGCCGGACTCGGCCGCGAGCGCTGCGAGGCTGTAAAGAAGCTCTTTTTGTGCGCCAAGCGAACCGCATGCTCGCGCTTGCGCGAGGCCGCGCTCGGCCACCTGCTTTGCCTGATCAAAATAGTTCAGGCGGCGCAGCGCAATGGCCCGAACCGCGGCCACGGACGCCGCTAACGCCTCATCCCCGCACGCCTGTGCAAGCTGTGCCGCCTCGGTTGCCGTCTGCAGAGCCTCCGGGTAGCGTCCGGCCTGACTCAATGCACTGGCATTGCGCCACCGTGCACGCGCGCGTTTCCCATCATCGCCATTCGCCTCAGCAATCCGGGTCAATACTAGCAGGTCGCTGTCGTGTGCCTGGCGATCACCGGTCGTCGCCAACATCGCTTCACGTGCAACGTGCAGCCGCCAGCGGCTGTCGAGATCGCTTTGCGACGCCAGTCGCAACGCTCGATCGACATAGCGTAATACCGCCTCTGTACTGTGCCTCGCGACCGCGGCTTCGGCACCCAGAACGTAATGCTGTAATGCACGCTCCTGCTCATCGCCGCGCTCAAAGTGTCCGGCAATGCGCCCGTGAAATTCACCGGGACGCTGCCGCGTGCGCTGCTCCAGCCATCCGCCAATGCAACGATTGTAGTGCGTCCGATCGGACTTGAGCACGCTGTTGCCAGCGACCTGGTGCAATGTGTGATGATGAAAGACATACTCTGTCGCCCCGTCGAGTGTTGACTCGGTGCGCCGCACGATCAGTTCGCGCCGACACAGCGCGTCGAGCTGATCCAGCGATCGCGGGTCGATGGCGG
>CAYGSQ010000011.1:0-18520 GCA_964352435.1 uncultured Gammaproteobacteria bacterium
TTTGTAATATGTGTGATTTCGTCGGCAGCGATCGCGGTGGTCAGTGCATCGAAGCGCGTTGCATCCCAACCGGCGCGCGCGGCATCGGTCGTCGGCCAGTCGGCGCGGGTGGGCAGGGAGGCGAGCAGGGTCGCGACTGCTAGTATGCGCAAGGCGTAAGTCATGGCGTTTGGTCCTGAGTGATGAAAGGGCACGCCGCACACTGCACAGTGAGATCATGAAAGACATGAAATTGGCGGATGAAAGCGTGAAATGACCGTTCTACGGGCCCCTTACCCCGCACCGGCCGTGGTGCCCGAGGCGCTGACGCCGCGTCAGGTGGGTATCCAATTCCGGCGTTTGCTGGAAAAAGGCCATGTGCTGCGCCCCGCCGGTACCGCGCGCGTGGACCCACCGTCGCTGCTGCGACTCGGCTACACGCCGCGCTATCGCATCGATTTTTTCGCTACGCGCTTCTATTTGTCCAACTTGCGTCAGGACGATCAGTTCCGGTTTTTCGTCGCCTATGTGCGACTGCCGCAGCGGCCGGCCGGCCGGGGGGCGTGGCCGATATATCCGCGTATCTTTTATAAGGACTCTTCTTTGGTGTGGCGTTGCGCCAGCCACTTTATTGCCAGCGATCGCGACCAGTGGATCGGTAAAGGGGCGTTGAAGCCCGTGCCGGGGGATGAGGATTTGCTGGCGTCTGCGGAGGAAACGACGGATCTGCCTTTTGAGATACAGGCCGCGCTGGACGACGCGTCGCGCCGCGACGGCCGGGCGCGTGCCGATCACCGGGCCATCCCGTTGGTGCTGCGTCAGGGACCGGACGGACGCATCGAACCCTACGCCGATTTTACCGAACCGCGGCGCCTGGCCATGGCGCGACATCCGGTGAATGGCGGAAAGGACGTGGCCTGGTTTGCCCGGGACGATCGACCGTCATCGCTCAAATTCGCGCCGGGCTTTGCACCCGACCTGCGTCGCGGCGTGGTCGATCTGTATCACTCGCGCAGTCGTCTGTACGGCGGCGACATCGCCAAGTACCGGATTTTGTCGCGCAACCGCCAGGTGCAGTACACCTTTATCGCCGGGCCGCGCAACGTGTGGATCATGCCGCCGCAAACCCTGACCCGGGAATTGATGACGTACGGAGTGCGCCCGATCGACGTGCCCTGCGCCGAAAACCTGTGTCTGCCGGGCTACGAATTTCATTACCATGACTCCGATAACGATGCGTCGTCCATGCACAGCCAGATTCCCGCAGGCTTTGCCGGTGCAGCAAGCGAGATTGATTCCAGCAGAGCGGATACGTCGCCGTGGAATGACCACATGCCCATCGTCAAGGCGTTTCGTCGTCTCGTTTTGGGGCGGTGATCTGCGCGCCGAGCGCGATCACGGTGCGCTATATATGTAAACAATGCGCCAGCAGAGGTCGATTTTGCGCGGCGCCGGGGCCGGGCTTGTCGGACTAGCGTGTCTCAAACGACGGTTTCTATTAAACTAAATCGGCTATCCAGAAAAAATAGAGGCCTAACGCGGTCTCAGACATTATTGGGAGATTCACTCACATGCACCAAAACATGACATCAAGCCTGTTTAAAGGCGCGCAAATTGCAGCACTGCTGTTTTTTGCGTCGGCCGCTTCGGCCGCCAACTACGGTTACGCGGGCGACATTACGCTGTGTACCGGCACCTGCGATTCGTTCGCAGCACTGGAACTCGGTTCGGACGTCGCAGGCGCGGTCAGCATTGACGTGGGCGCAAGCTCATCGTTTACGTCCGCGGACATCCAGAGCTTCGGTTTTGAAATCACCAGCACCGCACCGGCTGAGCCGTTCGATGGCACTAACCCGGCCACGGCGAACCCGCTGCCAATTAACAGCGCGATCGCCGCGATCCGTGACACCATCACGGTTGGCGCCACGACCTTCACCACCGGTGGCACCACGGACGCCAGCGGCGAGCTGGTTGACGGCACCATCCTGTTCGAATTCCTGGTCCCACCGTTCAGCAGCAACTCCGCCTGGGTGATCTTCGACATCGCGTCGGGTCAGGTTCAGGTTTGCCTGTTCTTCTCGGCTTCAGGCTGCATCCCGGGCGCAACCGAAGCGGTTGTGGTCGACGGTGGCTTTGGTCTGATTCCGCCAGCGCAGTATGACTACAGCGGCGCAATCACGCTGTGTACCGGTACGTGTGATTCGTTCGCAGCCCTTGAGCTGGGATCGGACGTCGCGGGCTCGATCAGCGTTGACGTTAGCCCAAGCTCTTCATTCAGCGCCGCTGACATAGCAAGCTTCGGTTTTGAGATCACCAGCAGCGCACCGGCTGAGCCGTTCGATGGCACCAACCCGGCCACGGCGAACCCGCTGCCGATCAACAGTGCGATTGCCGCGATCCGTGACACCATCACGGTCGGCGCTACGACCTTCACCACCGGTGGCACCACGGACGCCAGCGGCGAGCTGGTCGACGGCACCATCCTGTTCGAATTCCTGGTCCCACCGTTTAGCAGCAACTCCGCCTGGGTGATCTTCGACATCGCGTCGGGTCAGGTTCAGGTCTGCCTGTTCTTCTCGGCCTCTGGCTGCATCCCGGGCGCAACCGAAGCGGTTGTGGTCGAAGGTGGCTTTAGCCTCGGCGGCGGCGTGGACAGCGACGGCGACGGGATCACCGACGACGTTGACAACTGCACGCTTGCAGCCAACCCCGACCAGCTCGATGCGGATGGTGACGGCCACGGTAGCTTGTGTGATGCTGACTTGAACAACGACTGCTCGGTCAACTTCATTGACCTGGGTGTTCTGCGTACGCAGTTCTTCATGCCTGGTCAGACGTCGGACTTCAATGGCGATGGCATTACCAACTTCGTTGACCTGGGCATTTTCCGCACGCTGATCTTCCAGCCGGTTGGTCCTAGCGCTGCAGGTATCTGTACTCCCATGTAGCAGGCTTTTGCCTGCAACGCCTTTGCCCAAGTGGGCATAGACCGAGAAAACCCCGCCCTGTGGCGGGGTTTTTTTGTGGTGCGACAGGCGTATTTGAGTGTGTCCAAATTGGCGTCACGATCAGGTTAACGCTTGCCGTTGTCATAACCATCATTGTATGGTCAGGTGATAAACCATAAAAAAAGACGTACGCGTCTGCAGATGAATTGTTTTTTGAGGGAGAATTTCATGAATATCACCAAGACAGCCTGTGCGGCGTTGGCCTTGCTGGTTGGAGGCGTGTCCGCGCACGCGTTTACCATTGATCTGTCTGGCCAAACGGCCGACGGTGCAGGGTTCAACACGTTCATTGTGAATAACGCGAGCATGGACTCGGTTGGGTCCATCGAGTTCGCGTTTGTGTATGACGCCGGTGACAACGGTTCGAATATTTCCTGGGGTTCCGAGCTGGTTGTTCAGGTTGGTCATTTGCCAACGGAAACGTTTGTCCAGATTGGTACCCAGGCTGGCAGCTGTGATGCGTTTGGCCTCATCTGCGATTTCGATTTGATGTGGGACGACGTTGAGGGTATCTATTCGGCTGCCGGCACGATTAACCTTGCAGCGGCCATCGCCGACGGTTCGGGTGATTGGGAAATTCTCATTGCCGACCAGTTTGACGATGCCGGTATCGACGGCCGTTTTCTTGACGGTTCTTACATTACGCTCAACCAGGTTCCGGTACCTGCCGCGGTGTGGTTTATGGGTTCAGCCTTGCTGAGCTTGTTTGGCGTACGGCGCATGCGCAAGCGCTAAGCACACACAACCCGGTGATGAAAAAGCGGCTTCGGCCGCTTTTTTTTTGTGTGTCCAGCATGGGCGCGATCCTGGAGGTGCAAGCCTTCCGGCGAGCCGGCCACAGATCTATTCGTGTTTTCTCTGACCGGTTGATGGGCGCGTAGCTCGAGGGGCCTACGTGCTCGCGCTACCGGTGCTTTCTGACGTAAGCTCATGCGATGCCCTATCTAATATTGCTTCTTCTTTTGCTTGCGTTGATCCTCGGGCCCTCGTGGTGGGTCAAGACCATCATCACGCGCTACAGCACACCGGCCGATCGCTATCCGGGAACGGGTGGTGAATTGGCCGAGCACCTGATCGAGCGTCTCGAACTCACCGGTGTAAAAGTCGAAGAAACTCAAGTGGGCGATCACTACGATCCAATCGATAAAGTAGTCCGCCTGACGCCGGATAATTTCGGCGGTCGTTCGCTCACCGCCGTGACCATTGCGGCCCACGAAGTCGGCCACGCGCTGCAGGATGCGACCGACTATGCACCGCTGCGCATGCGTACACGCATGGTGCGCCTGACCGGCCCGGCCCAGAAAATCGGTGCGGGTATTTTGATGCTGTCGCCGGTGGTCGGCATCGTGACGCGTGCGCCGTCCGTTGGTGGGCTGATGTTGTTGGGTGGGTTGCTCACGCTGGGTACCGGTGCGGTGGTGCATCTGTTCACCTTGCCCACGGAGTTTGATGCGAGCTTTGGGCGCGCGCTGCCCATTCTCAGTGAGGGAGAGTATTTGCTCGAGGGCGATATGCCGCATGCGCGGCGCTTGCTAAAGGCCGCGGCGCTGACCTATGTCTCAGCCTCGTTGATGACCTTACTCAACATTGGTCGCTGGTGGGCCATCTTGCGGCGGTAGGAAGGAATGGGGTCAGAGTACATTTCCCAAAAGGGGTCAGAGTACATTTCTTCCAGAAATGTACTCTGACCCCTTTTGGGAAATGTACTCTGACCCCATTCTTGTAAGTTAGATCACCATCGCATCAACGAAGTCGTGCACGGGCATGGCTTCCAGTGACGCCTGATCTGCACACATCGCGGTGATGCGCGCAGCCTGCCTGGCGGGGAAACGCGTGGACAAGGCATTTTCGAATTTGGCCTGCAACACCGGGATGCCTTCGTCGCGACGACGCTTGTGACCGATCGGGTATTCGATCTCGATGCGGTCAGTCTTGCTGCCGTCCTTGAATTCGATTTGCATGGCGTTGGCAATCGAACGTTTGTCGGCGTCGTGGTAATCAGCGCTGTAACGCGCGTCTTCCGTGACGACCATTTTTTCGCGCAGCGCGTCCACGCGTGGGTCGCCCGCCACATCATCTTCGTAGTCTTCGGCGATGAGATTGCCCTTGAGCAGACCGATGGCCACCATGTACTGCAAGCAGTGATCGCGGTCAGCCGGGTTGTTGAGCTGGCCTTCCTTGCTGATGATGCGGATGGCCGACTCATGGGTCGTCAAGTGCACGTGCTTGATGTCGTCGAGACGGTCCTTGATCTGCGGATGCAGCTGGACGGCGCACTCAACGGCGGTTTGCGCGTGGAACTCGGCGGGGAAGGAAATCTTGAACAGGATTTGCTCCATCACGTAGCTGCCGTAGTCACGCTGGAACTTGAACGGCTTGCCTTTGAAACTGACGTCGTAAAAACCCCAGGTCGGTGCGCTCAGTGCACTGGGGTAGCCAATCTCGCCTTTCATGACGAGCATGGCCAAACGCACAGCGCGGCTCGTGGCGTCACCGGCGGCCCAGCTCTTGCGCGGGCCAGCGTTAGGGGCGTGGCGGTAAGTACGCAGCGATGAGCCGTCGAGCCAGGCATGGGACAACGCGTCGATGATCTGCGCTTCGCTGCCGCCCAGCATTTGCGTGACGACGGCCGTCGAGGCGACGCGCACCAACAGCACGTGGTCGAGACCGACGCGGTTGTAGCTGTTTTCCAGGGCCAGACAACCCTGAATTTCGTGTGCCTTGATCATGGCGGTGAGCACGTCGCGCATCACCAGCGGTTTTTCGCCGGCCGCGACGCGGGTGCGGCTCAGGTAATCGGCAACGGCGAGGATGCCGCCCAGGTTGTCGGACGGATGGCCCCATTCGGCGGCGAGCCAGGTGTCGTTAAAGTCGAGCCAGCGAATCATGCAGCCGATGTCCCACGCGGCTTTCACCGGGTCGAGCACGCTTTGCGTGCCGGGCACGCGCGCGCCATTGGTGACCGTAGTGCCCGGCACCAGTGGGCCCATGTGCTTGGCGCATTCCGGGAAGCCCAGTGCGAGGAAGCCACAGCCCAGCGTGTCCATCAGGCAGTAGCGGGCGGTGCGATACGCATCGTCGCTGTCGATGGTGAAACTATCGACATAGCGGGCAATGTCGGCCAGCTCTTTATCGGGGTCGGGTCGGACGTTGGATTCTACTGCGTTGCTCATGATGGGCTCCTGTATTGGGTTAGTTTTTGTTCGCGAACAACTCGTCGAGCTTTTGCTCGAACGAGTGGTAATTCAAAAATTCGTAGAGGTCGGCGCGTGTTTGCATGGTATCGACCACGCCTTGTTGCGTACCGTGCTCGCGAATGGCGCGAAACACGTTAAGGGCTGCTTCGTTAGCGGCACGAAATGCCGACAGCGGATAAAGCGCCATTGCGATGCCCACACTGTCGAGCTCTTTGGCCGTGTACAGCGGCGTCATGCCAAACTCGGTGAGGTTGGCGAGCACGGGAATATTGACGGCACTGACAACGTCGCGATACATGTCGATCTCGGTCATGGCCTCGGCAAAGATGGCGTCGGCGCCGGCTTCCTCGTACGCCTTGATGCGCTCGATCATCGGTTCCATGCCTTCCACGGCGAGCGCATCGGTGCGCGCCATAACGACAAAGTCGCTGTCGGTCCTGGCATCCACTGCGGCCTTGATGCGATCGACCATCTCGTCGCGCGAGACCAGCTCTTTATTGGGCCGATGACCGCAGCGCTTCTGACCAACCTGGTCTTCAAGATGCACGGCGGCAACGCCTGCGTTGGTCATGGCTTTGATGGTGCGGGCGATGTTGAAGGCGCCGCCCCAGCCGGTATCGATGTCGATGAGCAGTGGCAGATCGGTGGCGCCCGTAATGCGGCTGGCGTCTTCCAGCACGTCGTTCATCGACGTCATGCCTAAATCGGGCAGGCCGTAAGAGGCGTTGGCCACGCCCGCGCCGGACAGATAAACAGCTTTGTAGCCCACCTGCTGCGCCATCATCGCGTGGTAAGCATTGATCGTGCCGGGGATTTGCAGAGGCTTTTCGGCGGCAATGGCGTCGCGAAATCGACGGCCTGCGCTTGGGGCGTTACTCATGATCGGGCTCCTGAGTCTGGGTGTCTTCAATGGTTTTGCGCGCGGCGCGAATGTGCCGGCGCATCAAGATTTCGGCGAGTTCGCCATCGCGTTCGGTCAGTGCCGACAGAATGCGACGGTGCTCGGCCAACGCGCGCGCGGGACGCCCCTGGTGCGCACTGAACTTGTGTCGGTACATGCGCATGAGCTGGTAGTAGTCGACGCACACCGAGCTTGCGAGGAGGGCGTTGCCGCAGCCGCGGGCGATGCGGTAGTGAAAATCGAGATCGCCTTCCTGGCGAAAGTATCTGCGTCCGCCGGCTTGCTCAAGCGCTTGCTCATGGGTTGTCAGCAGGGCATCGAGTTCGTCCAGCTCCTGCTCGCTCATATGGGTCGCCGCCAGTCGACAGGTCATGCCCTCAAGTGCTTCGCGGACCTGATACAGTTCAATCAGCTGCGTGGTGCTAAGTGAGGTGACGCGCGCGCCCGCATTGGGCGTGGACAATACGAGGCGTCGCGCTTCGAGGCGACGCAGTGCGTCGCGCAGCGGGCCGCGGCTGGTGCCATAGGACTTGGCCAGATCAGGCTCGCGCAGCTTCTCGCCAGGCGCCAGATCGCCCTCGACGATCGCTTTTTGCAGCGATTCGAGCAGGTGGTCCGACAGTGTGGTGGTGACTGAGGCCATGTGAGATTGCTAACAATCCTTGCCACGAATGGCTAATTGGGGCTGTATATAGCCATTTTTGACCAAAATTGTCAACAATCGGAGAGATTTTCGCATGTCGCATGATATGGACGAGCGCCAGATTCAGCGTCTGGAGCGCTGGCTAATGACCCACGTTGAGGGCTTTCGCGGCCCGCTGACGGTGGCCAAATTCTCGACCGGGCAATCCAATCCCACCTATGCCCTGCGCGCGGCCTCGGGTAAGTATGTTTTGCGGCGCAAGCCGGACGGTGACCTGCTGCCGTCCGCGCACGCCGTGGATCGTGAATACCGCGTCATGGCCGCGTTGGCCGACACGCCGGTGCCGGTGCCCGAGGTTTACGCTCTGTGTGCAGACGACGGCGTCATCGGAACCATGTTCTTTGTGATGGCGTTGGTTGAGGGGCGTACGTTTATTGACCCGGCGCTGCCCGAAATGGCGCGTGATCAGCGGCAGGCCTTGTATGAGAATCAGGTTGATCTGCTGGCGGATCTGGTGCGTGTGGATGTCACGCGTGCAGGCCTCGATGACTTCGGGGCGCCGGGCGACTATGTCGCGCGCCAGATCGGGCGCTGGACCAAGCAATACCGCGCCAGCGAGACGCGCGAGATGCCGGCCATGGAAGCGTTGATGTCATGGTTGCCGGATAATGCACCGGCGGATGACGGGACTCGGGCATTGGTCCACGGGGATTTCCGCCTGGACAATATGCTCATTCGCGACGGCGGTTCACAGGTCGCGGCGCTGATCGACTGGGAGCTGTCCACGACGGGGCACCCGCTGATCGATATCAGCTATTTCGTCACCATGCTGCGCTTGCCGCCGCACCCAACGCACGGCGGGCTGGGCGGCGTTAATCGATCGTCTCTGGGTATCCCTGAGGAGGCGCAGCTGCTCGCGCGTTTTATCGAACGCAGCGGTGTCGCGGCCCCTGAACGCTGGGAATTTTACATAGCGTTCCATTTTTTCCGTTTTGCTGCGATCTTGCAGGGCATTGCGAAACGCGTGGAGACCGGCAATGCTTCCAATACGGCCGCGGCGACGGTGGCCGCGATGGCCGAACCAATGGCAAAAATGGGCTGGCAGATTGCGTCGCGCTAACGCCTGTGCCAAAGATTGGACTGGGTCTTTTGGGCGCGTTTTTACACTGATTATCAGGCCTTTTGGAAACAATTGTGTTGCCGACGGGCATTGCTGGCCTTCAGACTATAAAATGCCAAGCTCGGACGTGTCGGGGTTTTATTGCCCCCGCGTGAGATATTATTTTAGGTAGCAATCGACGGCAGTGACGCCTTCGAACATAAAAAGAAAAAGAACATGCTGGATTGGAAAAGCATTGGTCGTGCGGTCAAGCACGAAAAACGTCTGCTGATGGTGTCGCTTGTAAGCCTGCTACTGCTCGGCGGGTACGGCATCATTACGCTGCAAAATATGTTCGTGAGCGGTTCGCGCATTCTGATCGAGCGACGGGGCCTGTTTTCGGAGACGGAAATGATGGCGGCGGCGTCCCAGGACAATACGAGCCGTCGCATGCACGCGATCACAAGCACGGTGCTCAGCACGGACAGCATCAAGACCATTCTGGTTGAGAACAAGCTGGTGCCGGCAGAGCTCAGCGACGCCGAACTGTTCCTCTCCGTCGAAGCGTTTCGTGAGCACGCGGTGCTTGAGCTCGACAATGTCGCGGTGGTCAATCCGTTCACCGGCAAGTCGGGTATGTATTCGCAGGGCATGATTATCGAGTTTTCCCACACCGATCCCGATACCGCGTTTGCCGTGGCCACGGCGCTGACCGATAGGGTGCTCCAAGCCAACAAAGGCAAGAGCGAAGCGGAGGTCGAATACCGGCGCGCTTATTTGAGCGAACAATATGACGGCGCGTTGGCCAAATTGGCGGAAACGAAGGCCGCCGTCTCGGCGTTCAAGAACCAAAATGCCATGGTACTACCCGACGTTAATCCACTGCGCGTTCGGCGCTATGAGGAAATCGAGTCGCAGTCGTCCAGAATCGACGAGAATATTTCGCGCTTGCGACGCGACCTGAACGACGTGCGTGCCGCGCTGGCGACCACCGACGCCGACGCATTTGTCCTCGCGGCGGACGGAACACGGATTCTGGGTACGGATGAGCAACTGCGCTTGCTCGAAGCCGAGTACGCCCGTGCGCAGTCGCGCTATACGTCCAATCACCCGGATCTGGCGAAACTGCGTGCAGAGATTGAAGGTCTGCGCCGCTATGCTGACGGTGCCGATTCGAGCGGCATCGAGGCGGATCTGCAGCAAGCGCGTAAAGACCTTAGCGCGGCACAGCAGCGTTACAGCAGCGATCATCCGGACGTACGTTCACTGCAGCGCAAGGTGGACCTGTTTCAAGGTCTGTTGGCCGATTCAGCGCGTAAGTCGACGCGTACCACCCCCGGCAACTCTTCCAATCCGGCTTTTAACCGCTTGTTGATTCGCGAGAAGGGCATCATTGATGACATCGCGCGTGAGCGACAAAAGAAAGTGGGGTTGGCCGAAGAGTTGCGCGAGATCAAGGGTCAGTTGGCGGTTATGCCCGGCGTTGAGCAAGAGCTGGCAACGTTGCTGCAAAAGCAGGAAGCAGCGACCAATAATTACGAAGAAATCGAGCTGGAACTGGAGCAACTGAGTCGCAGCCGCGGCTTGCGCCAGGCAGATCTGCTGGACCGGTTTCTTCTGATTGAGCCACCGCGCCGACCTTACGCACCGTCCAAGCCGCCGAAGAAATTGCTGTTGGCGTTACTCGGTGTGTTTGCCTTGGGTGCGAGTTTGCTGGCAGCGATTTTGCGTCATGCCTATCGCGACCTTATTTTGGACACGGACGATGTGGAGGATTTTGTTGATCTTCCTGTGTACATCGTTCCGCGATTCGCATAGTTCGATGCAAGAAGGAAAAATAGTGTCACCCACGGACGACGCAGGCGCGCCGAAAAAGCTAGAAGCTGCGGCTGCCGCGCCAGCATCGGCGCCACCCAAGATACCGCAAAAGTATTCGTTTGATGTGGACATGGCTCATCTGCGATCCAACCATATTTACATCAATGGTACGGACGAAGAGTCAAAGGTCGCCATCAGCTCTTACAAAAGCCTGCGCACGCACATGCTGCGGGAAATGGAGCGTTTGTCCGTTCGCTCGCTATTGGTCACCGGGACTACCGCAGGCGTGGGCAAGAGCGTGACGGCAGCCAATCTGGCGATCAACATCGCCCGGCATCAGGAAAAACGCGTACTGCTGGTCGATCTCGATTTGCGTTCGCCCACGGTCGCGGAGTTGTTTGGTTTTCAACCATCCATCGGTATCGACAGTATCGTGGAGAATCGGCCGGTATTCCCACACGCGATTGTCTATCCCGACATCCAGCATTTGAGCATTTTGCCGTGCGTACGCGGTCATCATGATTCCGCCGAAATCCTGTTGTCCAAGCAAATGCGTGCCCTCATGCAGGTGCTGCGTAACTACCAGGATGACTACGTCGTGATTTTTGATTCACCGCCGATTCTTGGCTGCGATGATGTTGCCGCGATTGCGCCTTATATCGATTTGTCGCTGGTGGTCGTTGGCGAGGGCGAAACGAGTCGGCGCGAGCTCAAGCAAGCCATGTCCATTTTGGGCGACATACCGGTGGCCGCTGTATTGCTCAACAAGTGCTCGAAGAATTTCTTTAGGCGATACTATTATTGAGCGCCTCCATCTATCTGCGGCCCGCGCGCGATGATGCGCCCGCCGTATCGCGTTTTCGTCACGCGCTAGATTACGCCTTCGTTTTTCTCGTCGTCGTGACGGCGTCCGGTGCCCTGTACAAATTTGGCGTCGCGTCGGTGTCATGGGCGCTGATTTATGCCGGTGCGCTCCTTCTGTTCGCCGCCGATCGACGTGCGCTGCTCGCTGCGTTGCAGTCCACGTGGGTATTGCTTATTTTCCCGACCTTCTGCCTGGTCTCCGTTTTTTGGAGTGTCGAGCCGGTTGATACGCTGAGGCACGCCGTACAGTACGGCTTTACGGCGCTGCTCGCGTTTTGGATTGGGGCGCGGTTTTCACTTGAGCGATTGTTCAGTGTTACCGCCGCGGCGCTGGTATTTTGCGTCGCGCTGTCCGTGGCGGGCGCCTATCTCGGCGTCATTGATGGCACGCGTCAGGGCGATTACGTTGGCGCCGAGCGCTATTTCGTCGGGCTCTACACTCAGAAAAATGTGTTTGGTAATGTGATCGTGTATGCGGCGCTTGCGTTATTGGCGACCGGTGCGGTGCGGGCTCAGTCAGTGCGGTTCAGTCTTGTGGCCGCGGCCCTGTTACCCGTACTGTGGTTAACCAAGTCCACGACGGCGTTACTGCTGTACGGCTTGGCCTGGTCCTTTTTCCCCGCGGTGTGGCTGGCGAAAATGCCGCGCAATAAAGCCTTCTTGTTTTTCGCGGCCATGCTCGTCCTTATCGCCGGGGCCGGCGTGCTGATCGCTCTTGGCATCAATCCCCTCAGCGATTTTTTGGCCATGTTTGGCAAAGATACGACCCTGACAGGGCGCACGGTGATTTGGGATCGCGGCATGGAAATTTACCTGCAGCGGCCGTTTCTCGGTCTTGGCTATCAGGCTTTTTGGGAGTCGCCGGCCTACGCATCAGACGTGATGCTGATCCGCGCCGCCGTGTTGGAATCCATCGGTGGGTTTCACAATGGTTATCTTGAGGCGATGGTCGCAACCGGGTTGGTGGGCGCCGTGTTTTACGGATTGCTGATGATCAGCGCGCTGGTTATTGTCATCAAGGCAGCAAGTACCGCCATGACGCCGGTGCGCGTTGCGGGTGTATTTTTCGCCATCGTCATTGTCAGTCGGACTTTTACCGAATCGTCGGTTTACTATCAGCACGATCTGGATTTCGTTCTGCTAATTGCTATCGCCGTATCGTCGCTGCAAGGACGCACCGCGATGAACAACGAGAACGAGCATGTCTAATACAAGTTTGGTGCTGATGGCGTTGTCGGCGCTGTGTGCGTTGGCGTTTATCTATCCCTATCTCATTTACCCGTTGGTGTTGCGTGCTTTGCCGCGCACAAAGTCGACGCCCATCGAGGCGGGTACGCCGTTGCCAAGCGCTGCACTTTTGATGTGCGCCTACAACGAGGAAGCTGCGTTGCCGGCCAAGATCGAGAATTTGCGCCGAATGAAAGCGGAGATGCCGCAACTCAACATCTACGCGTACTCGGATTGCAGTAGCGATGCGACGGCTGAGTTGTTGCGCGGTGCAAGCGACATCCTCACGCCGGTGATCGGCGAGGAGCGGGCCGGCAAGGTGCGCAGCATGCAAAAGCTTGTTGAGATGTGCGATGAAGACATTGCCGTGTTTACCGATGCCAACGTCATGGTCGATGAGGGTAGCGTGACAACGCTGCTGAATTACTTCCGCGACCCGCAGATTGGCGCGGTGGCGGCGACGCTGGTTTACGAAGATCCGGACGATGACGTGCAAAGTGTCACCGCGAATGTCGGTGGCGCGTATTGGCGTTTGGAAGAACATATCAAACAACTGGAGTCGCGAAGCGGCTCCATGATGGGGGCGGACGGCGCCTTTTTCGCTCGCCGGCGACCGGGTTACCCGCAAATTCCGGCCGATCTGGTGGACGATATGGCGGTGTCTATTGGTGTTCTGTTCGACGGTCAGCGCTGCGTGTCAGCACCCGATGTCATTGGTCGGGAGCACTCGGTCAGCAACCGCGCCGAAGAGTTTCGTCGCAAGCGCAGAATCGCGTGTGGTTCCTACAGCACCTATCG
Organism: uncultured Gammaproteobacteria bacterium; assembly: GCA_964352435.1. Classification (GTDB taxonomy): domain Bacteria; phylum Pseudomonadota; class Gammaproteobacteria; order Steroidobacterales; family JBCCMA01; genus JBCCMA01. The sequence goes on from CAYGSQ010000011.1 coordinate 13,535, forward strand.
CTATCTCGCACCTCAGCTCAAGACGCTGTCGCGGGTCAATCGTTTCAAGTTCATGTCGCACAAAGTCATGCGCTGGTGGGGTGCCATGTATGTCGTCGCCAGTATTGTGTTTGCGTTGGCCGCCGCATTTGCGAGTGGCGTTGGTGGCTATGCCGCGGCCGCTTTGGCGCTGGGCGCCGGCGCATTTGTTGTGCTTGGTATGAGACAGGTGCGCGGCATCAGCGCACTGTATGAAATGTTGCTGGCCGTGACGGCCACCGGGCTCGGCGTGATCGAATCATGGCGCGGTCGCGCATACGCCACGTGGGAGCCCGCCAAAACCCGTTAGCGGCTTGGCCCAAACTCATGACTGAATCTTCGCCACGCATCGTCTACTTTTCGCACAACCGACGCGACACGGCGTTCGTGCGTCGCGTGCAGGGTCTTTGTGATGCGGGAGTAGACATCACGACATTCAGCTTCCGACGTGACGGAGAGCCTGCATCAGGCGGGCCAGCCTGGCCCAATGTCGATCTGGGGCACCTCGAACATGGCAGGTTTGCGCAGCGCGCGCTGTTCTACCTTAAGGCGCTGTACACCGTATTTTCCAACCGGCATACGATTGGGCAAGCGGACGTAATTTACACACGCAATCTGGATATTTTTCTGTTTGCCTATTTTTCAGTGCGCCTGGCGTTGCCGTGGCGTTCACAGCGCGCGACGTTCGTTTATGAATGCCTGGACGTGCATGAAGCGCTGATCGGTAGTGGTTGGAAAGCCGGATTGCTGCGTTTCCTCGAGCGACGTGCGCTGTCGATCTCACGTTTGCTGGTGGTTAGCTCGCCGGGATTTATTGAGCAGTTTTTTGTCCCCGTGCAGGGCTATAGCGGCCCGCATCACTGGGTGGAAAACAAACTCTATCTGGGGTCGGTGGCGGTTGCGCGCGATAGCGGTGAGCCGAAGGCGGCTCAAGACGGACCGCTCACCATAGGCTGGGTGGGCATTATTCGTTGCACCAAGACGCTGGATCTGTTGATCGCTCTGGCGCGGGCTAAACCTGACGCAGTGCTAATTCGAATCAGCGGGCTGGTGTCCTACTTTTTGCTGCCCGATTTTGATCAGCAGATTGCCGAGCTGCCCAATATTCAGTTCGACGGGCCGTATGAATGGCCGCAGGGTCTGGCCAAGGCGTACGCGGGGATCGACATTGTCTGGTCGCAGGAGCTTGCGTGGAGCGGTGGCAACTCTGACTGGCTTATTCCCAATCGCGTGTATGAGGCGAGCTATTTTGGCGTGCCGTCGCTCAGCGTCGGACCGACGCAGACCTCCAAAATAATTCGTGAGCGCGGCCTGGGCTATGTGTTACCCGAGCCTACCGATGCGGCGTTGCTGAAATTTGTCGAGCAATTGGACCGCACCGAGTTGGCGACGGTACGCACAGACCTGCTCGCGCGCCCCGCGTCGCAGTTTGTACTTCAGGCCGATGACACGGCCGCGTTACTTGATGCGATTGCGCAGGCGCGTCAGGCCTAGTCGTCCGCGCGCAGCGCGTACATCGATTGGCCCATGCGGCGGGCAGCCTCGGCGAGTCGTGCGTAAGGTGTGTCCGTCACGCTGACAAAACCGATCTGATAGTTTTCGCCGTCCAGTGCCCGTCCGGTTAGCGGTTCATCCTGATACTGGAACCAGTGCGCCCCGACAATCAGCGGATTTTGCAGGGCACCTGTCAGGTACTGGGCATAAGCGTCGGCACGTGCGTTCTGGTCGGCGACTTCCACGAGCCCGGCGCCAAACATCCCGCGATCGCGTGTACCAAAATGCCACTCGCTGATCAGGACCGGTTTGTCGTGCTGGCCAAGCGCGCGAAAGTCGGCGACCGAGGTGCGATACAGGTTGTAGCTGATGACATCGCAGTGCTTTGCGGCCGCCTGCTCAGGGACAGGGAAGCGGCCGTTGAACCGGCTGCACAGGTAGAGCTTGTCCGGTGCGTGGGCACGAATGACATGGGCGATGCTGCGATAATAGTGATCGGCGCTGAGCGCGTAGAAAGCGGTCACGTCTTGCGCCGGCGCTTTTTTTAACGCACTGGCAGACAGTTCGAGAAAGTTGTCCCAGGCGTCAAGCCGCAGTGACCAGCTGTCGTTCAGGCTTTTTATGCTGCCGTATTTTTCCTGCAGGAAGCTCAGCAATTTTTGTTTGGCCGGTTGCTCGCTGGGTGAGCGCAGCACGCTGGTTAAAAAGCCGCCCGCATCGGACCAGCGCAATTCATTGTCGACGAAAACGCCGAGCAGCCACGGGTCGTCGTTCAGGGCGTCGAGTTTGCCCGCCGCACGCTCGACTTGCGGCACGAACTGGCTGTGCCACATGTCCACCATGCGGCCGGTTTTGAAGCTGCCTTGCAGCGCGGGCGATTGGTAGTACACCCACTGGGTGTAAGGCAGCTTGCCGGCACGCGCGATGGCCTGGTCCGACCACAGGCCATAGGTATTGAAGCCCCAGCTTTGCAGGCGCTTCGCAATCCGCTGGGCAATGACGTCGCGCCATGTCGCGCCGTATTTTTTCGCAAGATTCGCCTGGGTAAAATCAAACGTCGTGATCGGGTTTGCGTCCGGATCATCCTGGGTTGCGTGAAAAGGCGTGTTGGTTTCGCCAGTGATAGCGGACGGGAAGTAGCGTTCGCGGTCACTGATTATTGTGCGGCTCTCGGTGCGTACGACGCCCAGGCCGTGGGACCAGAACAGATAGCCCTGGGGGTCGACCAACCACCACTTTCCGTCGTGCTGCCTGACGCTAAAGTGCCCGCTTCCGGGCATGCGGGGGCCGTCCTGCCAGCCACCAAACGGGCTACGTCGATCGGGGCCGGGATGGGCGGCCAGGTCGGCGTCCTCCAGGCGACGTTGCGTGGCCAAGGCGTCCAGGTCACCGACCTTCTTGTTCCACGCGTCATGACGAAACTGCCCAAACTCATCGACAAACGGGAAGAACTGTTTGCTGTTGAATCGCTCCCAGGGCCGCACCGTGTACGGTTTGAGCGCCCGCAGTGGCCCGAGTGAAAACGAGCGTGTGTCGGCGGCGCGGTCAAAAAAAATCAGGACGCTGGCAACGCGCGAAGGATCGATGCCGTCGTCGTCAAGACCCTGGGGGAAGGTTTGCATGCCGGTCAGCGCCGGTCGCACGTTACCGGCGCGGCGAAGTGGCGCACGCAATGATTTGCGCTCGCCTGGCGCCACCACGTGTTTGCGTGTAATCCACGGTTCGCGCAGACCGCGTGTGCCCAGCGGATTGTCGATGCGTACGTGAACGGTCAGCGCGTCGGCGCCGTGATTCTCAATATCGACCGCCATAGCCGACCAGTCACTGAGGTTCCAGGGCGTGCGTGCGGCGGGGCGTATGCGGATGCCGGGCCATTTTTTTGTTGTGCCGACGGCGAGTGTCAATTGGCCATCGCGGTCGTTGGCACGAGCGACGGTCAGATCATCCAGACTAATTTGCTTTTGATGGGCCGCTTGCGCCGGATCGAACAGAGTCTTCGCATGGCCCGGTAGCGACGCCATTGCCGCGACCAGTATCACGACAGCAGCGACGCGGCGGCGGCCGTTCATCGCCAGACGGCCATGTCTCTTTTGAGTACAGACGCTACGTACTCAACATCGTCGCGATACAGCTCGTCAAATCGTGCACGCACCGCATCGTCCATGACCACACGTTTACCGGTGTTCATCGCCTCGATCATGGCGCGTATTTTGCGTCGCGGTTTTTTAGGCACGATCAATCCAACGGCTTTTTTGAACAGCATGCTGCCCTGGAGCAGGCTTTGCAGCAGTTCACTCTTGGGCAGGCCGCTAACGTTAACGCGTTTTTTGACGTCGATCTCGATCTCGTCATCAAGACCCAAAAATTCGAACAAGCCCGACACCTGGCTGCGACGATCGGCTTTGAAATCTTCGTACACCATCAGGTGACGTTGCTGCGGTGCGAACGCGTCCAGCCATGCCGGCAGGTGCTCGCTGTAACGTGGCAGTCGCAAGTGATTGCAAAACGGATAGAGGTTCGGGTCAGCGTAACGCGCCGGATCGAACAGTTGCTCGATTTGATGGAGCTTCAGTGACTCTGCCCGGTCGCGCACCAAGTGCACAAAATTGGCGAACGCAACGTCCGCCGGATTGCGCAGGATAATGACGATTTTCGTATCCGGGCGGTGCTGCAGAATGCGTCCCGGCACGTGCGGATTGATCAGGTACCACGGCGAGGCTTCGCCGCGCAGCGTGTTCGGGGCCGCATCGTCAAACAGACCGGCATACTTGTCCGGTGTGTCGATAATGTCCGTCTCTTCCTGCCCTTCGAGCACCCGCTCACCGCGCAGGCCAACAAAATGTCGTGTCGGCTCGAAACCGTGCAGAAAGTAGTTGGTTTCCTTGATCGGGCTCATGTAGACGCCTGGATGCTGATCCAGCATCAGGTGCAGCGCCGTGGTGCCGGATTTGGCCGACCCGGCGATGATGAAATCGGGATTCTTTTGCATATGTCAGTTGGTGCCCGCGGCCGTTGCGAACAACGGCCGCGGACAGATCAGCTCATCAGTTTTTGTCGTGAGTGACCACGTCAATGCGTGGTGCATTCGGGTCGATCCGACGCAGGGCCGGTGCGGTTTGTGGTTGCACAGGTTGTGTCGGCGGCAACTGCACAGGCGTCACCGGACCGTCAATTGGCAAATGCGGCGGCGTTGGCAGGGCAACGTCACCGACGCCTGCGATCTGGCCGAGATATTCGGACAGAACGAAGGCGCCGCTCAAGTCGTTCACCCGCACGCGCAGATCATAGTTTTTGGTCGGCTCGAGCGCTATGTCGATGGACTGACGCGAGAACATTTGACCGACACGATCGTGCTCGATGATCTGCGACGTCGATGCGATGACTGATTCGCTTTGCGGCTCGACGACCTCAAACGTCACCTCAATGGCGGGTGCGAGCATGGCCTGCTGCATCTGAATGGTTGCGCGTGCATTG
>CAYGSQ010000012.1:0-16112 GCA_964352435.1 uncultured Gammaproteobacteria bacterium
GGACTTTCTGCGGGTGGACTAGGCCGGGGCCGCCGGCTTCTCGCGCTTGCTGTCGTACTTGTTGAACCAACCGATGATGTTGTCGGTCTTGGCGATTAGCTGGCTGGGCCGTGACGCAATGGAATGCGACGCACCCGGCACGCGAATCAAGGCGGTCGGCACTTTTTGCAATTTCAGCGCGCCGTAAAACTGCTCGGCCTCCCAGGTCGGCGTGCGGAAATCCTGCTCACCCACCATCACCAATGTCGGTGTCTTCACGTTGCCCACCAACGAGATGGGTGACAGGCGCCAATACAACTCGGGGTCTTCCCACGGCTGCGCGCGCATCCAGTGACGACCGACAAACGCGGCGATATCGCCGGTCAGTGCCATCGTCGTCCAGTTGATCACAGGCTTGATGGTGGCGGCCGCGGCAAAGCGCTGCGTCTTGCCGACCGTCCATGCGGTCAACACACCGCCGCCGGAACCGCCGGTGATAAACAACCGCTCCGGATCGACATAGCGGCGCTTGATCAGCTCGTCCACGACGCTCATCAGGTCATCGTAATCCTTGCCCGGATACGCCAAATCGATTTGCAGTGCGAAGTCTTCACCATAGCCGCTGGAACCGCGCGGGTTTACGTAGACCGTTACATAGCCCTCGGCCGCATAGCGCTGAATCTCCGCCGCAAACGTCGGGCCGTACATCGCGAACGGTCCGCCGTGGATTTCCAGAATCATCGGCATGGAGCCATCTGCCTTGAAACCAGGCGGCTTGGCGACCCACGCTTCGATGCTCAGGTCATCTTGCGTTGAGGTTACCTCCAGCTCTTCGATTTCCGCCAACTCAATATGGGCCAGTGCATCACTGTTGAGATCGGTCAGCGTGCGCGCGCTGGCGCCGCCTTCCATCACGGCGACGTCGGACGGTCGACCCGGACGCGCCTGGGTATAGGCAAAGCGCTGCGAGCGACCACGTCCGGCCACGGAAAATGCGCCCGATGCGTACGGGCGACCCATGCTGGTGCCACCCAGATCATCCGCCAAAACCGTCGCGTTGCCGGCCAGATCGATGCGCACAAGCGCCGTCTGGCCCTTGTATTCTGCGGTGACGAACAGCGCTCGCCCGTCCGTCGCCCAACGCGGATCGGATACCGGATGGTCAAAATCCGCGGTCAGGTTTCTGGGCTCGCTGCCGTCCGCCTGCATTACATACAAATCAGACTGCTGATACGACTTGAGCTGGTCGTCAAAACCAAGATAGGCGATGCGCTCACCCGCCGCATCCGCGACCGGATTGCTGTCCGGCCCGTCGCGCGTGGTCAGGACAGTGCGCTCGCCGGTGTCCAGTGCCACAAGATAGATTTCCGACTCAATCGGATCGAGCTCGGCGTCGTCGACGTCATTGCCCACGACCAGAAGCGCATCATTGGACAGCCACGCGGGGCCGCCAAAATCACGCTCGCCTTGCGTTACCTGGCGCGGCACGCCGCCGTCCGCCGATACAACGAAGATCTGCCCGGCACCCTCTTCCAGCCAACCTTGCCCGTCGAAGCGATACACCAGATCATCAAACACACGTACGGGTTCCGCCCACTTTGACGCCTCGGGGGCCTCGGGCGGCTTGGCGAACGAAGGCGCTTCGCCGGCGACAAACATGGAAAACGCAATGCGCTTGCCGTCCGGCGACCAGGTAATGCTGCCCGGCGCCTCGAACAACTCAGCGACACGAAAGTCGGCGCCGTCATCGAGGTAACGAATGCGCAGCTGCGGGCCCTTGGCGGACACGGCCACATAGGCCAGACGCTCACCGCGCGGCGACCAGCGCGGTGACATATAACTGCCCGGACCGGTAATCAACGGTCGCTGCTCACCGCTCGCCACATCCACAAGCCAAATGCCGGCACGCGCGCGGTCACTGGATTTGTCGTAGCCGGTGCGCGCGTAGGCCACGCGCCGCCCGTCCGGATCAAGTTGCGGATCCGCCGCCCATTCAAGTGCAAAGACGTCGTTCGCAGTAAACCGTCGCGGCTCGTCGTCGGCGACGGCCGACACGGCACACAAAAATAACAGGGCGATGAGTAAGCGAGGCATGGTGGCGCTCCGGGCTGGGCGAAAGGTCACCCATTATGCCCGTGGCGCCCGCCAAACGTTAGCGCTTGGTGCCGCGACCGAAGTGTTGATAGGCCTCTTGGGACGTCTGTACTGGAATGACTTCGAAACGAATCAGATCGGTCCAGCCCTGCTGCCAGTGGGCGAGCAAATCCTGATCCTCGGTGCGCATGATTTGAAAACAGCGCGAATAATCCAGGTCGACCCAGCTATCGATGTACTCAAGCCCCTCCGGCAAGCCTCGTCCGTCGCGAGCCGCACGCTCGTACGCCTGACGCGCAGCGCCCTCGAGAAAATGTTCGATCACAAGATAGATCACAGCACAGATTCCTTTGCATTGATGTTGCGCTCGCTCGCGTTTGCGGCGCGCATAGCCCACCGTCGGCTGACCGGACCGACGTCGGCCCCGCCCTGTAGTGTAGCCCGGAAATCGTGATCGCGTGAATGGGCGGCAAGTCACTGGTTAGCAAACACTTTGTATCGCATATGTCGTGAGGTTATCAGCTCATAAGCAATTAACCGTTCAGCTGGAGCCACGTGTTGGTTAACGTCGAGCGCTCAAACCATGGAGATTGTTATTGTGAGTCGCGCCCCGCAACACGTTCTGCCCACGCCCTTGTCGCAGCAGCCCTACAACGCGCTGCAGTCTCTGGCCGCCGACCTGAGCGACCACGAATTGATGTGGGCCAGTGGTTTTCTGGCCGGCAAAGTGGCACAGCAGTCCGCGCCCGCCAGCGCCGAGGATCAGCCAACACTCACGGTTTTGTACGCCACCGAAACCGGCAACAGCCGACGGGTCGCCGAGCAGCTGGTGCAGACCCTTGTCGCCGGTGGACAAAATGCACGCGCGCTCGACACGCGTGATGCGAAAGTCAGCCGTCTGAAAAAAGAGCAGCACGTGGTCTTTGTGGCCGCCACTCACGGTCTTGGTGATGCGCCAGATGGTACCGAGGACTTCTTCGAGGACTTGATGTCTGATCGCGCACCGGCGCTGGATCACCTGAGTTATTCGGTATTGGCACTGGGCGACTCCAGCTACGATGATTTTTGCCAGGTCGGGATCGATCTGGATCAGCGCCTCGCAGCGCTCGGCGCCACCCGCTTTGCCCCACGCGTCGATTGCGATCTGGATTTCGACGATCCGGCGCAACGCTGGTCGCAGTCGGTGGTCGATCACATCACAAGCCTGGCGCCAACGACGCAGGTCCCTCATTTGCGTCCGGTACCCGACGTGGCCGCAGCGTCCCGCGAACACCCGTACACGGCCCAAATCCTGACCAACCAGCGCATCACCGGCCGCGACTCAAGCAAGGTGGTACGGCACATCGAACTGTCACTGGAAGACTCGGGTCTGCGCTATCTGCCCGGCGACTCGCTCGGCATCGTCGCCACCAACCCGACGGGCATCGTGGAGCCACTGCTGCGCGCCCTGAATGCCAGTGGCGATGAAACGGTGCAAGCTGCGGGCCAATCGCTCGCACTACGCGACGCGTTCACGCGCCATCTGGATATTAGCGGCACGGGACGACGCTTTGCCGAACACTACGCGGACGCGGCGCAACGCGACGATCTCAAGCAAACGCTTGCCAGTTTGAACGGCGACGACGCACGCGCTTTTTTCTATCGCCATCAGGTGGTGGATCTGGTGCGCGAGTATCCCGGCGCGATCACGCCCCAGGCACTCGTCGATGGCCTGCGCAAATTGACACCGCGACTGTATTCCATCGCCTCCAGTCCGGATGCCAATCCCGACGAAGTGCATGTGACGGTGGCACAGGTTCGGTATCAGGCGTTCGGCCACCTGCACTTTGGCAGCACCTCGACATTTCTAACCGAACAAGAAAACACGGTCGACATCTACGTGGAGGCCAACCCGCACTTTCGCCTGCCTGACGATCCGCAGACCCCCATCATCTTGATTGGACCGGGCACCGGCATCGCGCCCTTCCGTGCCTTTATCGAGCACCGGCAGGAGCACGGCGCGACGGGTGACAACTGGCTGTTGTTCGGTGATCGCAACCGGCACAGCGATTTTCTGTATCAGACCGAACTGCAGCGCCATCTGAAACAGGGCGCGCTGGCCCGCATTGACGTTGCCTTTTCCCGTGATCAGGCACACAAAATTTATGTGCAGGACCGCCTGCGTGAACAGGCCCGTGATGTCTACGACTGGCTGGAGCGCGGCGCGGCCGTCTACGTATGCGGGGACGCCGAACGCATGGCGCCCGACGTGCATCAGGCGCTGCACGACGTGATCACCCGCATTGGCGGCAAGACCCGCGACCAGGCCGACGACTACCTGCGCCAGCTCAAGCGTGAGCACCGATATCAAAAGGACGTTTACTGATGAGCACCACGACCAAAGCACCCCCCACTGACGTCGAGCGCATCAAGACCGCCAGCAACTTCCTGCGTGGCTCACTGACCGACAGCCTGCGCGATCCGATTACCGGATCGATTGCGCAAGACGATACGCAGCTATCGAAGTTTCACGGCTTCTATCAGCAAGACGATCGTGATCTGCGCAGCGAGCGCGCGAAACAAAAACTGGAGCCGGCCTACAGCTTCATGATCCGCGCACGAGTGCCCGGCGGCGTCAGTACGCCCGGGCAATGGCTTGGGATTGATGCACTTGCACGGCGCTATGGCGGCGACCGCCTGCGCCTGACCACGCGCCAGGCATTTCAGCTGCACGGCGTCATCAAGGAAGAACTCAAGCCGACCATTGCGGCGATCAACGCCAACCTGCAGGACACCATCGCGGCGTGCGGCGACGTCAATCGCAACGTCATGTGCACACCGCTGTATGAACGATCCGACGTGCATCGTGAGGCGCTGCACTGGTGCACCCAAATCAGCGAGCTGCTGACACCGCACACGCGGGCATACCACGAGATTTGGCTGGACGGGAAAAAACTCGACACAGCGGACGAAGAACCGATCTATGGGCCGACGTACTTGCCGCGAAAATTCAAGACCGCGGTCGCCATACCGCCGATCAACGATGTCGACGTGCTCGCACATGACCTCGGCTTTACGGCTATTGAACGCAACGGCGTGCTCGCCGGGTTTAATGTTAGCGTGGGCGGCGGCATGGGCGCATCCCATGGTGACGACAAAACCTACCCGCGACTCGCCGACGTCATCGGCTTTTGCACGCCCGAGCAGGTGCTGGACGTCGCGACCCACGTCGTTGGCATTCAACGGGACTTTGGGGATCGCACCAATCGCAAACACGCGCGACTGAAATACACGATTGAAGATCGCGGTATCGAGTGGTTCGTCGCATTACTCAACGAGCGGCTGACCGCGCCCCTGGCGCCCCTCGCGCCGTACAACTTTAGTCGGCGTGGCGATACCCTGGGCTGGTTTGAAGACCGTCACGGTGCCCATCATCTGACGCTGTTCGTGCCATCAGGTCGCGTTGAAGATCGCGGCGCACAGCGTTTTTTGTCGGGGCTGCACGCGATCGCATCCCTCGACGCAGGTGAGTTTCGCATTACGGCCAACCAAAATCTGATCATTGCCGCGCTGACCGCCGAGCAGCGCGAACAGGTGGACGCATTGGTCATACAACACGGCATCGATCTGTGGCGCAGACTTCCGCCGATCGGGCAGACGGCGCTTGCCTGTGTGGCGCTCCCGACCTGCTCGCTGGCCATGGCCGAAGCCGAACGTGGATTGCCCGAAATCGTTGAACGTATCCACACCCTCATGCGCACCCACGGCCTCGCCGATGACCCGCTGAGCGTGCGCGTCACCGGCTGTCCAAACGGTTGTGCGCGTCCCTACGTCGCGGAAATCGGCCTCATTGGCAAAGCGCCCGGACGCTACAACCTGCACCTGGGTGGCGATGCGCTGGGCACACGACTCAATCATCGGGTCGCGGAAAATCTGTCGCTGGACGCCATCGCTGATTATTTGAACCCACTGCTGAAGGACTACGCGGCAGCACGCGCAAGCGGCGAGTCGTTTGGCGACTACTTAACACGCACGCAACCGGTGAGCTAAATGATGCACAGCCCATGCCTTGAATCGTCACGTACCAAGCAAAAACCATCAGCGGCGGCGTTGACTCCGTGCAACGACGAATTTGCCGCGATGACGGCCGCCGAACGGGTCCGCCATGCGTTGACAGTGCTGCCGGCGCAGCCGGTCCTGAGTTCCAGTTTTGGCGCCCAGTCGGCCGTCTCGCTGCATTTGATCACGCGCGAGTTACCCGATATTCCGGTCGTTGTGGTCGACACCGGTCATCTGTTCCCGGAAACCTATCGCTTCATCGACGAACTGACACGGCGGCTGTCGCTCAATCTGCACGTGTACCGCGCGCCACTGAGCGCTGCCTGGCTTGAGGCACGTCATGGCAAGCAGTGGGAGCACGGCGTCGAAGGCATTACCCGCTACAACCAGCAAGCGAAAGTCGAGCCAATGGAGCGCGCGCTGAATGAGCTGGGTGCGCGCACCTGGTTTGCGGGCCTGCGTCGCAGCCAGACGGCGGGGCGCTCGCGCACACCGTTTGTGCAGCAATCCGGTGACCGATTCAAGGTGCACCCCATCGCCGACTGGAGCGACCGGGATGTATTTCGCTATTTGCAAAAGCACGACCTGCCCTATCACCCTCTTTGGGAAAAAGGCTACGTGTCGATTGGCGATACGCACACTACGCGCTCTGTGCATGAGGTAAGTAGTGCAGAAGAGACCCGCTTTTTTGGGCTCAAACGCGAGTGCGGCCTGCACGAGATGTTTGACGACGCCTAGTCGTCCAACAGGAAGCGTGGCCCGGCGCCCAGCCCGGCCGCGCGGTCGTATGCGTTGTACAACCCACATTTTTTGAGCGACAAACAGCCACAACCGATACACCCGTCGAGCCGATCACGCAGTCGCGTCAGCGCGTCGATACGCTCGTCGATGTCGGCACGAAAACCACGACTCATGCGCGCCCAGTCCCGTTGCGTCGGCGCGCGTCCCGCGGGCAACGCGCGCAGCTGCTCGCCGATTTGTTCGATCGTAAACCCAAGCTGCTGCGCGATCAGTACGAACGACAGTCGCCTGATATCCGAGGCGCGGAATCGACGCTGCCCGCCCGCGTTGCGATCAGGTGACACCAGCCCGCGACTTTCGTAGAACCGGATGGCCGACACGGACAGGCCCGTGCGTTCGGCGATCAGACCAATGGATAGACCCGGCGATGTGCGCATTCCCCGCTCCTGAAAAAAGTTCTTGACCTCAAGTTAAGTTGAGGTCTCAGACTTTGCAAGTACCCACTATTTGCGACACCAGGAGATCACTATGAAAACCGCTGTTTTGGAACACGCCAACATCACCGTAAGCGACTCGGTTGCCACAGCCGAGCTCATGTGCCGGCTTTTCGACTGGCACATCCGCTGGCAAGGCTCGGCTATACACAATGGCTATTCAGTTCACGTGGGGAACGATGATCAGTACCTGGCAGTTTTCTCCATGGACGGTACGCGCACTGCGCAGCATTCGAGTTACGAGCAGACGGCCGCCCTCAATCACATTGGGATCGTGGTCGAGGATCTGAAAACCGTTGAACAGCGCGTAGCGGAAGCGGGGTTCGAGATGTACAACTTTGGCGACTATGAACCCGGGCGTCGTTTCTATTTTCGCGACGGTGACGGCATTGAGTTTGAGGTCGTCTCTTACAGCGACGCCGGGAGTGCCGCCGCATGATGCCGAAATTCAGTGGCGCAATCGATCACATTCATGTCTATGTACCCAGCCGCCGGCAGGCGGCCGACTGGTACAAGAAAACACTTGGCTTTGAGGTCGTCGAAAAGTTTGCCTTCTGGACGCAGCCAGATGGCGGACCCCTGACCATCAGCGATGCGCAGCACCGCGTGCATCTGGCGCTGTTCCGCTCGCCAGACAAGCGCCCGGTATCACTGGCATTGGGCACATCGGCGGCGGAGTACCAAGCCTGGCGCCGTCATTTGCGGGCTCTTAACATCGAGATCGTTGAGCAGAACCACCAACTCAGTCAGTCGCTCTACTTCGACGATCCCTTTGGCAATGCGCTCGAGATCACGACTTACGAGGTGGACGGACTAAGCTAGTCGGCCCATTTGCCGCCGGGCGTGGCCACGCCGTTGTTTCCGCACGCCGTGTGCATGACAACGGCGAGACCCGCGCTAGTCGTCGTTTTCGAGCTGCGCCTTGCGCTTGCGCCGGTACGCATGCAGCAATGGCTCGGTATAGCCGTTGGGCTGCTCGGCACCTTTGTAGACCAGATCGCAGGCGGCCTGGAACGCCAGCGACGCAGCGAAATCCGGCGCCATATTGGTGTACGCTTCATCGCTCGCATTTTGCCCGTCGACAACGGCCGCCATGCGCCGAAACGTTTCGTCGATTTGGGCGCGTGTGCACACACCGTGGTGCAGCCAGTTGGCTAAAAGCTGACTGGAAATACGCAGCGTCGCACGGTCTTCCATCAAGCCTGTGTCGTGAATATCAGGCACTTTGGAACACCCCACACCCTGATCAATCCAGCGTACGACATAGCCCAATATGCCCTGAGCATTGTTATCGAGCTCGCGCTGGATCTCGTCCGTCGACAGCGTCGTGCCTTGCGTGCTGGGCATCAGCAGAAGATCGTCCAATGACGCTGGCTCGCGCGACGCCAACGCTTTTTGCCGCGCGAATACGTCGACCTCGTGATAATGCATCGCGTGCAAAGTGGCGGCGGTCGGCGACGGCACCCACGCACAGTTGGCGCCCGCTTCGGGATGCGCGCGCTTGGTCGCCACCATTTGCTGCATTTCATCGGGCTTGGGCCACATGCCCTTGCCGATCTGGGCGCGCCCCGGCAAGCCACAGCGAATGCCCACATCCACATTCCAATCCTCGTAAGCGTGAATCCAGCGCTGTGCCTTGATGGCTTCTTTGGGCGGCATGGGCCCGGAACGCATACTGGTATGAATCTCGTCGCCGGTTCGGTCAAGGAATCCGGTGTTGATAAACACCAGCCGGTCGCGCACGCGGTCAATGCATTGCGCAAGATTGACCGTGGTCCGACGCTCTTCGTCCATGACGCCAATTTTGACGGTGTTGCGCGCCAAACCAAGCAAGTCTTCGACGCGAGCGAACAGAGTGTCGGCAAACGCAACCTCGTCCGGCCCATGCATTTTGGGTTTGACGATGTAGACGCTGCCCGCGCGACTGTTTGAGCGCGTGGTCTCCTTGCGCAATTCGAACAGCGCGCAGGTCGTTGTCATGATCGCATCGACAATGCCTTCGAACACCTCGTCGCCATGCTCGTCGAGCAGCGCGTCGGTGGTCATCAGGTGACCCACGTTGCGCACCAGCATCAGCGAGCGACCGGGTAAGGTCAGCAGCTGCCCATCGCGGTCCGTGTAGTGCCGATCGGGCGCCAGCCGACGTGTCACGCTGTGGCCACCTTTGTTGAACGAGATCTCCAGCGATCCGCGCATCAGGCCCAGCCAGTTTTGATAAACGCCAACCTTATCTCGCGCGTCGACCGCCGCAACCGAGTCCTCGCAATCCTGAATCGTCGTCAACGCCGATTCGAGCACGACATCGCTCAAGCCACAGCTCGACGTGCGACCGATGGGGTGCTGGCGATCAATATGCAGCTCGACATGCAAACCGTGATTACGCAGCAATAGTTTTACGTTGTCGCCGGACGCGGCGAAGCCTGCGAACTGAGATGCATTGACAAGTTCCGTCTGGCTACCGTCGCCCAGCAATACTTCAAGTGCAAAAGGTGTGGTCGACTGATTGACCCGATATTCATCGACGTCGCTATGCGCACCCTTGGCCAGAGGGAAGTGTCGATCGAGGAAAATCTGCGCGTAGGCCACGACGGCGGCACCGCGCGCGGGATTGTACTGGTCACCTGGTTGCTTGCCGTCGACATGATCAATCATGTCGGTGCCGTAGAGCGCATCATAAAGACTGCCCCAACGCGCATTGGCGGCATTGAGGGCAAAGCGCGCATTGCTGACCGGCACCACCAATTGCGGCCCGGCCACGCTGGCTATTTCGAGGTCAACATTGCGCGTGTCGATCGCGACATTCGCCAGCGGCTCGCTCAGATAGCCGATATCTTCCAGAAACCCGCGATAGTGCTGCGGATCGAGTTCGCGCGCCGTGTGTGCACTGTGATAACCGTCGATCTTTTTCTGCAGCGCGTCGCGTGTTTCCAGCAGCGCCCGGTTTACCGGTGTCAGGTCGCGCACAATATTTGCACAACCTGCCCAAAAAACGTCGGGCTCAATTTTGAGATCGGGCAACAGATGTTGCTCCACAAATGCTCGCAATGCGGGATGGACGGTCAGGGGCGCAGAAGATGAAGTCATGGCTAAGCTGATCGAACGGCGACGCACCGACGGCGTCAGGCGGTACTTTTTACCACGTCACTGCCATCTGTGCATACGCCCGTCAGGGGCGATCCATACAGCCAAAGCGCTCCGGCAATGCAATATCGGCCAGCACCTGGGCCACCGCCGCCGGCGTGTCACACTCGTGAGCCTGCTTGATCAGACGTTCGGTGAGGTGCGGCGCAAAGAGCTGCGCAAACTGCGCCATATAGCCTTTGATGACCGCGTCACGGCGTAACCCGAGCCAGGTCGTCAGCGTGGGGAACACGTCGCCAAGATCAAGCGGCACCAGATCTTCATCGCACTCATACGCCATGGGCGCCACGACGCCGACGCCCATACCCACGCGCACGTAGGTCTTGATGACATCGGCATCACGCGCGGTGAACACGACATTGGGTTCCAGCCCGCGCGCTTTGAACGCGCGTTTGAATGACGATTCGCCGCTGGCCGCGAACACGTACGTGACCAACGGGTAGCGCGCCAGCGTATCGAGATCCGACAGTGCGCGATGCTCGGCCAATTCATGATCAGTGGGCACTAACGCAATACGACGCCAGTGGAAGCACGGCAATATGGTCATGCCGGGAAACAAATCGAGCGAGCCGGTTGCGATCGCAATGTCGACGCGCCCGGCATCGACCAACTCGGCGATTTGCTCGGACGTACCCTGATGCAATTCGAGATTAACGTCCGGATACAGCTTGCGAAAAGCTTTGACCACATCGGGTAGTACGTAACGCGCCTGCGTATGCGTGGTCGCGATAGCAAGCGTACCCGAGGTTTCGTGCTGTACCTCACCTGCCAGCGAGCGAATGTTTTCGACCTCCTGCACGATGCGCCGCGCACGCGTGACAATTTGCTCACCCGATTCGGTGAGCGCCGCGAGTGCTTTGCCGCGGCGTGTAAAAAGCTGTACGCCCAGCTCCGCCTCAAGCGCACGCAGCTGCTTGCTAATGCCCGGCTGACTGGCGAACAGGCGCTCTGCGGCCGCGGTGATATTCAAACCACTGTCGACCACACCGAGTAAATAGCGTAATTGCTGCAACGTCATAACGATCCATCAAAGCACTGGCCCGACGGTGGGTCAACCGCTTATTCCCTGATGGAATAGGCACAGAGCAAAGCATTATTTCTACGTGCAAACCGCCAGCGTTAAGCTCAAATTCCGAATTTTGTGGACAGTGTTTGTGGACTATTTCCCGCTTTTTGCCGATCTGCGCCAACGGCCCTGCCTGATCGTTGGCGCAGGCCAGGTTGCCCTGCGCAAGATGACGCTCTTGCTGCGCGCAGGTGCCACCATCACGTTGGTTGCGCCAAAGGCCACGCAGGCGATTCGCGACGCACACCGTGCGCGGCAAGTGCGCTGGATCGAGGCCGATTTCGCGGCAGACCATCTGGCAGATCATGTACTGGTCGTCAGCGCCGCCAACGACGACGCGGTCAATCGCCACGTCGCCGACGTCGCACGCGCGGCCGGACGCCTGTGCAATGTGGTCGATGATCCGACCAACTGTTCGTTTATCACGCCCGCCATCGTTGATCGCGGCGGCATTACGGTCGCGGTGTCCAGCGGCGGGCGCTCGCCCACGGTCGCCCGCTGGGTCAAGGCGCAAATCGAGCGCGCGCTGCCGCAACGAGTGGACGCCATGGTGGCGCTCGCATCGCGTTGGCGCGACAGTGTCCGCGCGCGTGTCCCTGCCGGCCAACCACGCCAGCGCTTTTGGCTGGACGTGTTTAACGGCGCGATCGGCACGCACATTCTCGCCGGACGCGACGCCCAGGCGGAGCGTTCGATGACGCGGCGCCTGGCCGCACCGCAACGGGACGATCACGCCGGCACCGCCTATCTGGTGGGCGCCGGTCCCGGCGAGGCGGATCTGCTAACCCTGCGCGGCGCAAAGTTGCTCAGCGAAGCCGATGTGGTCATGCACGATTCGCTGGTTGCGCGCTCGGTGCTCGAACTCGCTCGCCGTGACGCCACATTTGTGAACGTTGGCAAACGCGCGGGACATCACTCGATGACCCAGACACAGATCACCGCAAAGCTGGTGGATCTGGTGGGCCAAGGCTTACGCGTATGCCGTCTAAAAGGCGGTGACCCGTTCGTCTTTGGGCGCGGCGGCGAAGAGGCACTGGCTCTCGAACACGCTGGGCTCAGCTTTGAAATCGTACCAGGGGTGACGGCCGCGTCCGCCTGTGGGGCCTATGCCGGCATCCCGCTGACCCATCGCGGCGTCGCGGACTCGGTCACCTTCGTCACAGCACACGGTTGCCAGCGCGGTCGTCTGCCCAACTATGCAGACCTGGTCCGCCGAGATCGCACCGTTGTGTTCTACATGGGCGTCAAACGACTGCCCGATATTGGCCGCGGACTCATGGCCCATGGACGTGATCACACAACCCCTGTCGCACTGGTGCAAAACGGCGGACTGGCGAATCAAAGCGTCATCATCACGACACTGAGCGCGTTGGCAGCAAACACCCATCGTAATGTCGCCAGTCCCGCCTGCGTCATTGTTGGTGAGGTGGTAGCCTTGCAGCAACGCTTAGCGTGGTATCAACCGACGTCAAGCACGTCATCGCATCTGCCGCCCGCACTCTCTTTTCGCGCCTCTCACTAACAGGACACGTGTCATGATTTACGACAGCATTCTGGACACCATCGGCAACACACCCGTTGTGCGACTCCAGCGCACCGGACCCGACCATGTCGACATGTTCGTCAAAGTCGAATCTTTCAATCCTATGGCTTCGGTCAAGGACCGTCTGGCCTTTGCAATCATTACGGATGCCGAAAAGCGCGGCGCGCTCGAACCGGGGCAAACCGTTATTGAAGCCACATCAGGAAACACGGGCATCGCACTGGCGATGGTGTGTGCCGCCAAAGGCTACCCGTTCGTGGCCGTCATGGCCGAATCGTTTTCGCTTGAACGACGCAAAATTATGCGTGCACTCGGCGCTAAAGTAATTTTGACGCCGGCGCCATTGCGCGGCACCGGCATGGTCAAAAAGGCGGAGGAATTGGCGGCCAAACACGGCTGGTTTTTGTCACAGCAGTTCGACAATCCGGCCAACCCGGCCTATCACGCATCCACCACCGGTCCCGAGATTCTGCGCGACTTTGCCAATCGCCGCCTCGACTACTGGGTGACGGGCTGGGGCACCGGCGGCACCATGACGGGTGCCGGGCGCACCATCAAGGCCGCGCGGCCCGAGGTTCAGATCGTGTGCACCGAGCCCGAACAGGCGTCACTGCTCGACGGCAAGGAATGGCAGCCCCACAAGATCCAGGGCTGGACCCCCGATTTCGTGCCGGGTGTGCTTGATCGCGACATCTTCGATCAGCTGGTCACCGTGCATGAAGACGAGGGTCGCGACGCCGCGTTCCATCTCGCGCAGTCTGAGGGCATTTTCGTGGGCATCTCGGGAGGCTCAACGCTGGCGGCCGCTGTGAAAGTGGCCCAGAAGGCACCTGCTGGCAGCACTCTCCTCGCCATGTTGCCGGACACGGGCGAACGTTACCTCAGCGCATTTCCGTATGCCGATTTGCCGGAAGGCTCTGACGACGAGTGGCTTGACGCGCTCTAGCATCATGGTTACATAGGCTATGGCTTTCGTTGTTCTCAAATTCGGCGGCACCAGTGTCGCGACAGCGAAAGGCTGGCACAGCATCGCACAACGCATCACCAACCGGTGCGCCGAGGGGTGCACGCCTGTCGTTGTGCATTCAGCACTGAGCGGTGTGTCCAACGCGCTCGTGGCGATTTTGGATCTGGCGACACGCGACGCACATCGTGATCAGGTCGAGCAGGTGCGCCAGCAGCACTATGCGCTTGCGCAGGCGCTTGATCTCGATGGCGAAACGCTGATCGCCCATGAACTGGCGACGCTGGTCAAACTGACCGCAGGCATTGCCTTGATCGGCGAGGCCAGTCCACGGCAGCAAGCACGCGTTCTGGCGCTGGGCGAATTGATGGCTACGCGTCTCGGCGAGGCTTTTCTTAAAGCTTCTGGCATTAAGCTGCGCGGCATCGATGCACGCGACGTCCTTCGTGCCCTGGATGACGCGAACGCCGACGACAGTGCCCACTATCTCAGCGCAAATTGCGTCACGGACCAGCACGACGCAGCACACGCCGCCTTTACCGGATTCGATGCGTATTTAACGCAGGGCTTTATCGCACGCGACAAGCATGACGACACGGTGGTGCTGGGGCGCGGCGGCTCGGACACGTCTGCCAGTTACTTCGCGGCGTTGCTTGGTGCCGAGCGGGTGGAAATCTGGACCGATGTCGCAGGCATGTACAGCGCCGACCCACGACTGGTGCCCGGCGCGCGGCTGCTCAAAAAACTTGACTACGCCGAGGCGCAGGAGATCGCCTCGACCGGGGCCCGCGTGCTGCATCCGCGGTGTATCGCGCCGGTCCGCGCGCAAGCTATTCCCCTGCACATACGCAGTACGCTCGACCCGGCGCTTACCGGCACACTCGTGTCAAAGCAACCTGGCAGCGAGGATGCACGCCTCAAGGCCGTCTCGGCGCGCAAGGGCATCACGCTGATTTCGATGGAGACCGCGGGCATGTGGCAACAGCCCGGGTTTCTGGCGCGTGCATTCGCCGTGTTCGCGCAACACCAGGTATCGATCGACTTGATTTCGTCGTCGCAAACCAGCGTTACCGTATCGCTCGATTCGCCGCCGGACGCGGTGGGCGAGCGTGGTTTGCAGACGCTGATGGATGAGCTTGGTGCGCTCGCACGAGTAACGGTAGTCCGTCGCTGCGCGGCTATTAGCCTTGTGGGACGTCGCGTGCGCGCCATCTTGCACGAGCTGGCACCCGCATTTGATGTATTCCGCGAATTCGAGATTCATCTGGTGAGCCAGGCCGCCAATGACCTGAATTTCACCTTTGTGGTCGACGAAGATCACAGCGACAAACTGGTGCAACGACTGCACGAATTGTTAATTCACCGAGCGCGCGATCACGACCCGGTCATGGGCGCCGCGTTCGCTCAGGCAGTGGTCGCCGCGCCCTTGCGTGGACTTGCCTGGTGGCACACACGTCGTCAGGAATTGATTGAGCTGGCCCCTGCCCACGAACCACTGTGGGTATATGATCGGGCAACGCTGCAACACGGTGCGCAGGCGCTTGGCGCACTGACTGCCATCGACCGCCTGCTGTTTTCAACGAAAGCCAATTCGCACCCCGATGTACTGAGCACCCTGGCCGCAAGCAACGTCGACATGGAGTGCGTCTCGCAGCGCGAACTGGCCCACGTACGTGACGCGTTGCCCACGCTCGGGCCCGAGCGCTTCTTGTTTACGCCCAACTTTGCACCGCGCAGTGAGTATGCCGGTGCGCTTGAGCAAGGCGTGCTGGTCACTATCGACAATCGTTTTGCCTTTGACCAGTGGCCCGATCTATTTGCCGGCCGCGACGTTTTGTTGCGCGTTGACCCGGGCCAGGGCCAGGGACATCACAAGTTTGTGCGCACGGCGGGCAAGCAATCGAAATTTGGCGTGCCTTTACACGATGTCGCCGACACGGCTACGCGCGCCCGCGACATCGGCGCGCGCATTGTCGGGCTTCATGCGCACAAAGGCAGCGGCATTGTCGATCCCAAGACCTGGGCCAAGACGGCACGTACGCTGGCGCAGGC
>CAYGSQ010000012.1:16122-18125 GCA_964352435.1 uncultured Gammaproteobacteria bacterium
GTGCTGATCGAGGGCGGCCACGGTGGGTGACGTCGCGATATTGAATCTGGGCGGTGGGCTGGGCGTTCCCGATACGCTGGCCGACCCCGCGCTGGATCTGGCCGCCCTCGATCAGCACCTGCTCAATGTGCGCAGCGACTACCCCGATTTTGCGCTGTGGCTGGAACCGGGCCGCTACCTGTGCGCGGCCGCAGGCGTGCTCTTGACCCGCGTCACGCAAATCAAGGACAAGGACGGCGTACGCTACGTTGGTGTCAATACGGGCATGAACAGCCTGATCCGGCCCGCGTTGTACGGCGCCCACCACCATATCGTCAACCTGTCGCGGCTGGATGAAGATGAGCGCGAGCTGGTCGACATCGTGGGGCCAATTTGTGAAAGCGCCGACGTTCTGGGCAAGGCTCGCATGCTTGCGCCGGCCCGTGAAGGCGATGTTTTGTTGATCGCCAACGCCGGCGCCTATGGACGTGCGATGAGCAGCGACTACAATCGACGATCACCCGGGGACGAAATTGTGATCTGATGACATGAGTGCTGACGACGCCACCTACTACGGCGCACTGCTGGTGGCGCTGCATTTCTTTACCGCGACGGTGGCCACGCTGCACGCGCTCTTGTTTAAATCAGACTCACGTGCGGCACTGGGCTGGATCGGCGTCGTGCTGTTTTTCCCTTACGCCGGCGCACTCCTCTATCTTCTGTTTGGTATCAACCGCGTGCGCCGCAAGGCACAGCGACGCGGCATCTTTGGCATCCCCTGGACCGAGGCCGGCATTTTGCCACCCAAGCAATATCGGGATGTGCGCGATGAACCGATGCTGCACGTCGGCCGGGCAGTCACGGGTATGCCGGTGAGCCCAGACAATTCGGTGCACACGCTGTTTAACGGCGAGCAGGCCTTTCCCGCCATGCTTGCGGCCATCGACAACGCGCAGCAGCAAGTGCTCCTGATGAGTTACATCTTCGACCATGACGCGACGGGGCTCGCGTTTGTTGACGCGCTGACGCGCGCAGCGCAGCGCGGTGTCGACGTACACGTGCTAATCGACGACATGGGGCGGCGCTACAGCTTCCCAACTATTTTGGGCCCGATGCGTCGCGCCAAACTGGACGTGCGTTGCTTCATGCCGATTCGTTTGCTGCCGCCCTCACTCAGTCTCAATCTGCGCAATCATCGCAAGCTTATGATCGTGGATGGCACAACAGGCTTCGCGGGGGGCATGAACATTGGCGACCGACAACTCGCGCTACGCGCAAACGGGCATGGCGCTACGGATCTGCATTTTCGGTTTGACGGGCCGATTGTCGCGGACTTCGCGGCGCTGTTTTTTGAGGACTGGCAGCGTGCTGGAGGTGATGCGCTCGCACTACCCACAGCGGATCAATCGTTCGACGGACACTGCCGCTGTCGACTGGTGCCCGACGGTCCCGATAACCATCTCGATCACCTGAGCATGCTGCTGGACGGCGTAATCTCGGCGGCGAAAACGCAAATTCGAATTGTGACGCCTTATTTTTTACCGCATCGCAAGCTGATTGGCTCGCTGCAAAGTGCGGCACTGCGCGGCGTTGATGTCTGTGTGGTCGTGCCTTCGGTCAATAACTGGCGCGTTGTGCAGTGGGCACTCAGTCACATACTTTGGGAATTGGTCAATGTGGGCGTGCGGGTGGTTGAGCAGCCGCCACCATTCGCACACAGCAAGTGCATTGTGATTGACGACGACTATGCCCTCGTCGGCTCAACAAACCTCGACCCGCGCAGCTTGCGCCTGAACTTCGAATTGGGGATTGAGGTTTTTTCCGAAACGTTTTGCGGGCAGCTCACACAACACGTTGAGGAGCTGTGCCAAAACGCGTCACCCGTTACGCGCGAGGATCTTGCACGCCGCAGCCCGATGACAAAAGTTCGCGACGCGATCGCTGCGCTGTTCTCACCGTATATGTAAAAAAAACCCGCCGTACAGTGCACGGCGGGCTTTCACGTTTTGCTAAAGCTTTTCAGC
>CAYGSQ010000013.1:0-17619 GCA_964352435.1 uncultured Gammaproteobacteria bacterium
GATGGCGCGGGCATGTCGCCGGAGCCTTGAAATGCGTCGAGTCGCTGGCCAAAAACGGCCGCCCGAACACTTTTGATAATGGTGTGGGCGCTGCCGTAAGCTCCAGCCAGTATGTCGAGCTGCGGCGCGGTGTTCGCCAGCTCACTCTCATTCAAAGGCGACCGGCTCAACCAGCTG
Source organism: uncultured Gammaproteobacteria bacterium (assembly GCA_964352435.1). Taxonomy (GTDB): domain Bacteria; phylum Pseudomonadota; class Gammaproteobacteria; order Steroidobacterales; family JBCCMA01; genus JBCCMA01. The sequence continues at coordinate 178 of CAYGSQ010000013.1, forward strand.
GAGATTGCACGGTAGGCATGCAGTAGCGCAATGACCCGATTATTGTGACCGCTGCCGGTTGCGACCACGTCGAGGCCGTTTTGAGCGCTGTTCATAGCGGCGTCATATTGACGGAGCTTGAGTTGTGCCGATGACTTGTTGGCCAGATAGTGTGCATTGCGCGGATGCATATTGCCGTGGAGTCTGGTGCGCAGTGCAATCGCCTGATCGAAGTAATCGATCGCTTCTTCGTAGCGGCCTTGCGCACGACGCACCATGCCAACGTTGGATAGCACATCTGTCTGATCGGCGGTCTGGTCAAGTTTGTGTTCGCGGCGTAGTGAAAGAGCCTGATCGTAGGCCTCGGCCGCCAGCTCGAGTTCGCCCATATTGAGATGTGCATTCCCCTCGTTGCTAAACAGTGCCGGGCGCAGCTTGATGACGTCACGCGTCACCGGATCGGCCTGATCCAGCGCCGCTTGCGCTGCCGCGAATCGCTCGACCGCTGGCGCAAATTCTCCCTTGTTCAAATCGAGTAAACCCAGAATATTGACGCTGTGTGCAATCAGAAGGTGGTCCTGCGCGGTCTCGGCCAAATCAATCGCTCGCGTCAGGTAGTCCTCACTTTCTTGCAGCTTGGATTGATTTAGACGAATAGATCCGAGTTCAAGCAGCACTTTGGCGGCGACATCGGGATGTTCGTTTTCAATATCGGGAAGTAGACCTTGCGCCTGCACAAATAGCGTTTCCGCCACGTCGTATTCGCCAATTAGCAGGTAGGTCTCACCCAGCTTGCTCAAAATGGCGGCGCGGTCGACCTGTTTCGTGGCCGTATTGGAGGCCGAGAGTTCAGCGCGTGCGCGATCAAGTAGCTCAATCGCCGTGAGGTCGACGCCACCCGTAACACCCGGGTCAGCGTTCTCGAAAATTGAGAACAGGAAGTCGCCCACCGATTCGGCCCGCAGCGTCGCGCTTTGGGCATTCTCGCTGCTTTTGAGCGCGCTGCGCCACAACACCAGCGAGGCGATCGTAAGCGCGATCAGCACTATGGACACTGCACCCCTAAACAGATCACGCAACGACGCACGTCGACTCGATGCCTTGACGAAATCGCTGACCGTTGGCGAAAGCGCCGGCTGGCGATCGGCCAGCCGCGCTGCCTCGACCAGCGGTTTGCCGTCGCTGAGCAAGTAGTTTTTTTGTCGCCCGTCATCGTTCCAGCGCGACGCGAGCTCGCCTAACCAACTGCGGAAACGAATTTCGGCATAGTTGGCTTGCACCCAGTCGCGACCGCGCTGCCAATTATCGAGCACGGCCTCATGGGCAAACTGGGCGGCCGGCGCACCGCTGCTTATATCGAGGAACGTGGTAATGAGTCGGGCTTCGATAAACGCCTGTACCAGATCTTCGGCGCCCGGTATGTCATCAAACTCGCTCAATGGAACCGTACGCTTCAATACGCGGCCGGCATTGCGCGGGTCGGCAATAACCATGCGTTCCAGCACAGCGGGCAGAGCGGTTCGCGCCTGCGCGGGCAGGGCGGCGAACACTCGATCTGCATGACCCGACAGGCAGCCCTCGAGGCTACCCAGTGCACGATATTCCGCGACGTCGAGGACTTTGTCGGCGCTCTTCATTTCCAGCTCGCTTAAGGCAAACTGGAGCAATGGCAAACTGTTGGGCTGACGCGTTGCATCGTCAATGATGATTTGATCGAGGCGTCGGTTATCGTCGTCAATGCCAAACGTCAGTTTGGCGAGCGCTGCAGGTTTGCGCACGATGTCCGCGATTTCCGAGGCGCCCGGGAACAACAGGTCTACCTGTCCCTGTTCACCGCGCAAATAGCGCAACGATTCAATCGCCGTAAATTGCGGATAGAATTCACTGCGCATGGTTGCGATCAGCCACACCGCGCCACTGCGAACCAGCTGATACAACACTGCCACCAGGCGATCGCGCGTAGCGTCGTCAACATGATGACCCGACAACAGCTCTTCAAACTGATCGAAGACCAGGATCAACCGTTTCGGCGTATGTGTGTCGGTGGCGCCGAGTGCATCAAGGATGGTCGCGACCGCTGCGTCGGCGTCGTCGCCCAACTGCGTCGTCAGTGCGCGTGCGATCGCGAGATGTTCATCGCCCGTTGCGGCCGCGATGATGCGGGTCGCAAAAAAAGACAGGGGGTCCGCTGGACTCTCACTTAACTTATAGGTGACCGTACATAGCTGTGGCGTATCGGTAGCGGCCGGTCTGCTTAGCAACGTTGGCAGTACGCCGGCCATTGCCAGCGATGACTTGCCACTGCCGCTTGGCCCAAGGACCAGACAAAAACCCTGGCCCCGCTGCGCCTGTGCATCGAGCGCACCGACCACCTGTTGGATGGCGGCGCGACGGCCAAAAAAAATGTCTGCGTGGGATTGCTCGAATACCTTAAGCCCACGGTAGGCATCACCATCGAATGCGGCGCTGACCGTGGCGTCGGTGTCGGCCTCCTGGGTCAGGGATTCGGGTGCGATCAGCAGCCGATAGCCGCGGCGCGGCAAAGTTTCCAGATGGTTTGATTCGCCGTTTCGTTCGGTCAGTGCCTTGCGCAACAAATGCACACAGCGACGTAGCGCGCCGTCAACCACAAACGTGCCTTGCCATACGTGTTCCAGGAGATATTCCTTGGACACAATCTGGCCGTGGTGCTCAACCAGGCACAGCAGCAACTGCATCACTTTTGGCTGCAGTTGGGTAACATCGCCGTCCCGGCTCAGGGTCCCGGACGTTGGGTCTACGACAAACTCGCCCAAGCGGAAGAGGTCACGCATTGAAAAATCGGCGCTCATTGGGCTCCGTTATCTGATTCTTATAAAGACAGGCCACCACGTTCGACGTACGTCTTCGTATGTTCTGAATGACCTATTATTGCGAGTCTACACGATGGGGCACGGGGTGCTAGCGGATCAATGGTGGGTGTCGTCAACACAACACATCTGGTTGATGAGATTGCGTCTATTTCGTGACGTGAGATTGTCATTAAGTAAGGGTCGACCAAAAAAAAGTCGCATTGAGGTGCGTTTTTCGACAATGATCCGGACGTGGATATGAACGGAGACGGGGTCGTCAACGTGGTCGACCTGGGGTCGTTAGGGCTTCGTTTTTTAGTGCTCCGGGACCTGGCGGTGCAACCAACGACTGTCAGTGATCGCGTTGCGTTTCAGGCACGGCCGTGACGCTCACACTTTGCAAACGTCCAGCAGTCTGAGGTTGGACGGTGTGACCTGACAATGTCGAACAAGCATTATCGCTGGTGCATGGCGCAGCTCAGTTTGATTCGAATTAGTGATGGTGGCCGCCCGCGCCGTGGACATGACCATGTGACAATTCCTCGGCGGTTGCCTCTCGTACGCTGACAACTTCGACATCAAACGTGACGCTTTGGCCGGCGAGGGGGTGATTGAGGTCGACATCGATAAATTTGCCGCCTACTTTCAGCACGGTGACAACGCGCGGTCCTTGCTCGGTCTGTAGCCTGGTCTGCATGCCGGCTTTCAGGCGGGCCGCGCCGGCGACGTATTTTTTGGACACCCGCTGGGTCCAGTCGTCGCGTCGCTCGCCAAACGCGTCTTTTGCCGCCGCCGCCGCATCAAAGCGCTCGCCAGCCGTGCGGCCATCAAGCGCCTGTTCGAGTCCCTGCATGAGATTGCCGTGGCCAATCAGAGCCGCCGTTGGCTCGCCGTCACGACTGGATTCGACTTCCTGGCCCGCTGCATCGCGCAGTATGTAGTGGAAATGGACGACACGGTCCTGTTTTGCGGTCAGTAAATCATTCATAAGTATCTCGATTAGTCAGATGAAACGGGCGTCTATGGTCGGGCGGCGCCAGTGTACCGGAAGCAGCTGGCAGCCCCAATATGTGGCATTAAAAGGGTGATATTTCGCCTTCGGAAAAATCTTTAAAATATTGAAAGATATAGCTAAAAAGCTGCTCCGTTAGCCGGGCGGGCCCGGGCGGGCGGCGAGCGCCAAATAATGTCGCCGCGGACGCCCAGGGGCCGCCCCTCGCAGTGGGGACAAATGTGTCAACCTCTCAATACACTTCGGGGTGTCATCATTATTTGACACCGCCCAAAAGCCCCGGCAGAGTGGACTCATGAGCCAAAGGAACCCCGATATGACAACGACACGTGGTGTTTCATGACCTCGCTAAAACCAATCGCTGAGGGCACGCCCACGAGCGGTCCGCTTAAGGTCGTAATCGTGACCATGGATACCCACCTTGCCGGTGCGGTAGAGCGAGCGAAGACCCAGTTAGGACAACAGGTCGACGGCCTGTCGCTGCGCCTGCACGCCGCGTCGGAATGGTCCACCAGCGAGCGCAAGCTGGCTCAGGTTAAAGCTGACATTGCGTCAGCCGACATCATCGTTGTCACGATGCTGTTTCTCGAAGATCACTTTCTACCCATTCTCGCCGACCTGGAAGCGCGCCGCGATAACAGCGATGCATTGATCTGCGCCATGTCCGCACCCGAGGTCGTCAAGCTGACGAAAGTGGGCGCGTTTGATATGGCGAAGCCCGCGTCCGGCTTGACTGGTCTGCTCAAACGGCTGCGCGGCAAGCCTGGCAAAACCACCGTGGGTGGCGAGTCACAAATGAAGATGCTGCGCCGGTTGCCGCGGATACTTCGCCTCATTCCCGGTACGGCACAAGATGTCCGTGCCTATTTCCTGACCCTGCAATACTGGCTCGGTGGCTCACCCGAGAACATATTGAACATGGTCTCGTATTTAGTGAGTCGCTATGCGTCTGCACTGACCCGCGAGAAGCGCCTGGCGATCAAAGCCAATCCGCCCATCGAGTATCCGGAGTTGGGCGTCTATCATCCGCGCATGGCAACCCGTCTGTCGACCAAGGCGAGCGATGTGCCGGAGCCAGATGCCAGCCAGCCGCAACACGGGCGCGTGGGTGTTCTGCTGCTGCGTTCTTATTTGCTGAGCGGCAATGCCAAACACTACGACGGGGTTATCGCGGCGCTGGAGTCGAAGGGCCTTGAGGTTGTACCAGCGTTTGCCGCGGGCCTGGACGCCCGTCCGGCGATCAACGAATACTTTATGCGAGATGGCCGCGCGACGGTGGATGCTGTCGTGTCGCTCACCGGTTTCTCTTTGGTGGGCGGGCCCGCCTACAACGATGCCAAGGCCGCTGAAGAAGTGCTGGCGCAGCTGGACGTGCCCTATGTGGCCGCGCATCCGGTCGAATTTCAGACGCTCGACCAGTGGGGCGGTTCGGAGCGCGGGCTGCTGCCGGTAGAGAGCACCATTATGGTTGCCATCCCCGAGCTTGATGGTGCGACGAACCCAACCGTTTTTGGTGGCCGCGGCGGTCAGCCAGGTGTGACCTGTACGGGTTGCTCGAATGCTTGCACATTCACCGCGCAAGACAGCACACAAGACATGCGTAGCTGCCCCGAGCGGGCGTTAATGTTGGCCAGTCGCGTGCAAAAAATGGTGCAACTGCGACGCAGCGAGCGGGAGGAGCGCAAGGTTGCCGTCGTGCTGTTCAACTTTCCGCCCAACGCGGGCAACATCGGCACGGCCGCGTATCTCGCCGTGTTTGAATCGCTCTTTAACTTGCTTGGTTCAATGCGTGACGAGGGCTACACGGTCGACGTGCCCGAGGATGTCGACGCGTTACGTGAGAGCATTCTAAAAGGCAATGCGGAACAGTACGGGGCGGATGCCAATGTGCATTACGCAATGCCCGTCGACGATCACGTCCGGCGTGAGCCCTATTTGGCCCAAATTGAAAAAGAATGGGGTCCGGCTCCCGGGCGTCAATTGAGCAACGGCAGCTCGATCTTCGTGTTAGGCAAACAGTTCGGCAACGTACTGGTGTCTGTGCAGCCGGGTTTCGGCTATGAAGGCGATCCGATGCGTTTGTTGTTTGAAGGTGGCTTTGCACCGACGCATGCGTTCTCGGCGTTTTATCGTTACCTGCGAGAAGATTTCGCGGCGCATGCGGTGCTGCATTTTGGCACGCATGGCGCGCTTGAGTTCATGCCCGGCAAGCAGTCCGGCATGTCCGAAAAATGCTGGCCGGACCGACTGATTCAAGATATGCCTAACATTTACCTGTACGCCTCGAACAATCCGTCCGAAGGCGCTATGGCGAAACGCAGAGCGGGCGCGACGTTGGTCAGTTACCTGACGCCGCCCATTAGTCGGGCAGGTTTGTATCGCGGCTTCCTCGATCTCAAAGGCACGATTGATCGCTGGCGCGCCCTTGAGCCCACCGACCATGAGGGCCGGGCTGAAACCGCTCAACTCATTCAGCCACTGGCTGCTGAGCTTGAGCTGGCTGCCGCCGAGCCGCAGTGGCCGGTCGATGCGACGCTGGATACACGTATTCAGGCGTTGGGCGAGGAGCTACTTGAGCTCGAGTACACACTGATCCCACATGGCCTTCACGTGGTCGGCGCAGCGCTGACCGATCTGGAGCGCACGGACATGATTCTGGCCATGGCCGAAGGAGCTCACGGTGTTCAGATTGAACGCGCAGGCGTCGAGGCGCTGGTCGCCGGCGCATCTGTGCGCGACGCGCTGAAGCAAGCCGGATTGCCGGAAACGGATGACAATGTGCAGCTGTTCGAAGAGTTGACGCATACTGAAAAACTGTTGCAGGACGAAACCGAAATTGCGGGCCTCCTGAAAGCCCTGGACGGTCGCTTCGTTCGCCCTGCACCGGGCGGCGATGTTTTGCGAACGCCTGCGGTGCTGCCGACGGGACGTAACCTGCACGGCTTCGATCCATTTTGTATTCCAAGTTCTTTTGCGGTGCGCGACGGTGCCAAACAGTCAGAACGTCTGCTTGCACGACATCACGAAGAGTCCGGTTCATTGCCCGAGTCTATTGCGATGGTCCTGTGGGGCACCGATAACCTGAAAACCGAGGGCGCACCATTGGCTCAGGTTCTCGCGCTAATGGGTGTGCGTCCGCGTTTCGACAGCTTTGGACGCATTGCCGGCGCCACCCTTATTCCGTTGGAAGAGCTTGGTCGGCCACGCGTTGATGTGGTGATTACCATCTCAGGTATCTTCCGCGATCTTCTGCCGCTGCAAATCAAGTTGTTGGCAGAGGCTGCTTTTCTTGCGGCGTCGGCCGATGAGCCACTTGAACAGAACTTCATTCGCAAACACGCGCTGGCCTATCAGGCCGAGCACGGCTGCGATTTGGAGACGGCATCGCTGCGGGTTTACGGCAACGAAGAGGGCGCCTACGGCTCGAACGTGAACAACCTGGTCGAGAACAGCAAGTGGACAGATGAAGACGAGTTGGCCGAAACCTACTCGCGCCGCAAGGGCTTTGCCTACGGTCGCGGCGGTCGCCCACAGGCACAGACCAAGCTCATGAAAACCATGCTTGCAGACGTCGAGTTGACCTACCAGAATCTCGAGTCGGTCGAGCTGGGTGTCACGACGGTCGACAACTACTTTGATACGCTGGGCGGCATCACAGGTGCGGTCAAGCAGGCGAAGGGCGGCAAGACGCCACCGGTCTACATTGGTGATCAAACCAACGGAGATGGCGCGGTACGCAGTTTGTCCGAACAGGTTGCTCTGGAGACGCGCACGCGCACGCTCAATCCCAAATGGTACGAAGGCATGCTCAAGCATGGTTACGAAGGCGTGCGTCAGCTGGAAGTGCATATGACCAACACGATGGGTTGGTCCGCGACGACCGGCCAGGTGCAGCCGTGGGTCTACGAGCAACTGACTGAAACGTTCCTGCTCGATCCTGCGATGCGTGAGCGCCTTGCCGCGCTCAATCCAACGGCGTCGTCGCGCCTTGCCAATCGTCTGGTTGAGGCGTCAGAGCGTAACTACTGGCAGCCCGATGAGGCGACACTCGCCGCATTGCACGATGCCACGGACGAGCTCGAAGATCGTCTTGAAGGCGTCGGCCCTGCCGCCGCCGTGGGGTTGGATGCCGTCGCCTAGCTTGCGCCCGTCGAGATCGGTCCACAGGCGCCGCCGGCTACGTCAGGCGTAACACTGCATACCTTCCAAAAATTCAGATCTGGCTGCTGGTTGGCGCTCCTTGTCGCCACATTTGTTGCCGGCTGCCAAAATACCGCTGACGATTTGCAGGCAACGGCTGAGTCCTCTTTCCTCGCGCAAAGTGTTGCTGACCGTTTGTCTGGTGAGGTCATGGCCGTGGCCTATTCGGGCTTTCGCGTCGGGCAGCATCCCGATCGCGGTGACGGCGCGGTCAATCCCGGCGACGATGAGATTCTGGAGGATCTGCGTCTCCTCGTGGCCAACAATTTTCGTGTTATTCGTCTTTACGATACGCGCGAAAATACGCGTACAACGCTTGAGTTAATCCGCGACCATGACTTGCCGATCAAAGTGCTCCTGGGCATGTGGCTAAGCGCCGAGGTCAGCAATCATGAAGGTTGCCCCTGGCTCACCGAACCTATTCCTGCCGATGTTTTGAGCGCCAATACGCTGGAGAATGCGCGCGAAATTGCACGTGGTATTGCGCTGGCCCAAGAGTTTGCGGAATTCATCGTGGCGGTAAACGTCGGCAACGAGGCGCTGGTCGAGTGGAACGATCATATGGTGCCGCTCGAGCAGGTCATTGCGTACGTACGGCGGGTCAAGGCCGCCATCGAGCAACCGGTGACGGTTGCAGAAAACTACGTGTGGTGGACCCGCCACGGCGCGACACTTGCCGCTGAGGTCGACTTTCTGGGGGTGCACACCTATCCGGTGTGGGAAGAGAAGACGATTGATGATGGGCTGGCCTACACCATAGAAAATTTGCACGGGCTGCAGCGTGCACTACCCGATACGCCGATGGCCGTGCTTGAGGCGGGCTGGGCAACGGTGGCCAGTGAGTTCGGTGAGCGTGCAAGTGAAGCGGCCCAGGCGCGCTATTTTCATGACGTGCATCACTGGGCCGACAAAAACAATGTCACGGTGTTCTTCTTCGAGGCGTTCGATGAACCCTGGAAGGGCAATCCGGACAACCCGCTGGGCGCAGAAAAGCACTGGGGATTGTTTAATGTCGACCGCACGCCAAAGCGGGCGCTTCAACCAGCGGGTCAATAGGCGCTATTTGCAGCGACGCTAGTGCAGCGTCTGACCTTCGGTTTCGGGCAGGAACGCCGCCGCCACAAACGTCACCGCCAAAAACAGCGAAATAAACGCGACCGTTTGCAGGAAATTGGAGGTGACCAGAATCGCGCCAATGGCCACGGGCGCAATGGCATTCGCGACCCGCTGGGCCGACACGCCCCACGCGGTGCCGGCGCCGCGATTTGGCGTGTCATAAATTTCGCCCAGCCAGGTATTCCACACGCCCCAGGCCCCCAGGCTGAAAAACGACAGCGTGAAGTTCCAGAAGTACATCTGCCCAAGGCTTTGCGAATAGGCAAAGCCGAAGCCGGCCAGTGCAGAAATAAAGACGTAGGCCAGCATCACTTTCTTGCGGCCCAATCGTCCCGTCAGGTAGCTGGCGGATATGTAACCTGGAAACATGAATAACGCAGACAACGCCATGAAGCCAAGGCCTTCCGGCGCACTGAGTCCGCGCTCGGCGAGCAGCTTGGGCATCCATGATGCCAGGCCCCAATAGCCCCATGAGAAACAAAAGTTGATCACGGTCTGGATGACGGTGATGCGCAGCGTGCTGCGCCGAAAAATACCGCTGAAGGCCATTTGGGAATTGGGTTCGTCTTGCGTCGACAGGCTCTTGGGGTTGATGCGTCCAAGTGATAACGAGCGCAGGGCCTGATCAGCCTCGTCGGTCCGGCCTTTGGCAGCGAGCCAGTACGGTGACTCAGGCACAAAGCGATAGACGCACAGCGCCCACAAGGACACGACGCAGCCTGCGCCGACGACGTAACGCCAGCTGTGTTCAAGTAGCAGTACGCTAATGCCAATGGCGACAAGGACGCCGACCGGCCAGCCTGCGGACAGATACACCGTAGCCGTACCGCGCACTTTTACAGGCACCAGTTCTTCGAAGTAGGGAAAGGTGACGACCAGAGCGCCGGACAAAACGATGCCGCAAATAAAGCGGATAACCCAGAGCATTTCAAAGCTTGTTGCCATGGCACTGAGCAGTGGGAAAATGCCGTAGAGCCCGATGCTGATCAGCATGCAGCGTTTGCGTCCAAGGACGCCGCTGAGCTTGCCCCACATTAATGAGCCGGGAATCATGCCCAGAAACATGGCGCCGATAAGTGAGCCAACCTGCGCCGTATTGAGCCCGAAATCAGCAGCGATGGCACCGCTTGCGAAGATAATAATCATCATTTCCCACGACTCGATGACGAACGCGACAAACAGTGTCATGCCGGCGAGCCAATGGGCGCGGGTCAGCGGCATATCCGCGAACCAGTCGCCGACCGGTCGACGCGCCTCGGGATTTTGCACGGGCGGGGTGGCGGTGACTGTCATGGTTTTTTGCTGTCTGCGTCTTGTTGTGGTGCGGACACGTTGTGGACGTGCAGTGAATCAACGGGCAGTGGGCGGTCCAGAAGATCTTCACTGCCCGCAGCGGCGTGGAGCGCACTGAGCAAATCGAAGCCTTCAATCACTTTGCCGAATGCGGCAAATCCAAGTCCGTCGGGTTGGCGGTCGCCGCCAAAATCGAGCTGTGGTTCGTCGCGCATGCAAACGAAAAAGCTGCCGTAAAGCTCGCCGGGTGCGTAGCGAGCAGCGGATACGGTCCACTTTTTATGGTGCAGGCCTGACTGCCCGGTGTCTTCATGCGTGATCACGGTGCGCGCGGCGTCCAGTCCCTGCGGCGCGCCAAGCTGGACAACATTGATCAACGGTTGCTGTTCACCATGTTGATTGCTTTCGGCCAGCACGCGAAAGACGAAGGCAGCGTTGAGTTGTCCATGGCGCACGCAGTCTGTGAAGTAAGCGCAGGTCTTGGGTGCATTGACCGTATCGAGCGCGATGCGGATACGCGCCTGGTGGATAAAAATATCGAGCACGTTCATGAGGGCGAAATGATCTCAATCCTCGGGATCGGTGTCGGGCCCGGATTTGGCAGGGAACAGAACGGGCGTGCCAACCCACAATACAAGTGCCATCTGGTCGCTGCGATTAATGACCTGATGATCGACCTGAGTGTTGTGGTGTGCACTGTCGCCTTTTTTGAGCATGAAGACGTCTTCGCCAATCGTCTGTTCTACCTCGCCTTCCAAAACATAGAAAAAATCTTCGCCTTCATCGCGGTGTGACACTGGCAATGAAACGTTTGGCGGCACCTGCATATACAAAGCACTCATGCGCTGGTTGCGAATATCGGCATCGAGACGATGATAGGTAACGGGTGAATCGAGTTCGATGACTTTGGGCTCAGCTGCGCGTCGCACCAATGACTTGGCGGCCGGCGGTGTGATGAAGTAGTGCACGTCGGTTTCGAGTGCCTTGGCGATGCTGATCAATGAAATGATGGAGGGCGTCGCTTTGCCATTTTCCGCCTGCGACAGAAAAGCCGCGGACAGATCTGACCGCACGGCCAGTTCCTGCAACGTCATGCCCAGTTCTTTGCGCCGCGCACGCAGCAAACTGCCAATGGATCGTTTTACCGCTTGTCCGGCGGCGGCTTGTGGGCTGGGTTTCATAAAATCTTGAATCACTTTGGGTTTGAGTTTCAGATACTAGCGCGAAAATCGTCCAAAACAAAAAGATTTGAAATAGTAAAAAAATTAAGTACAGTGAAGATCATTAGCTGCTTCGCGGCAAAGGCGATTGGTGCCGTGCTGCTTTGAACCCGTCATTTTTAAGGGGTATTTGATCATGGTTGTGCGTCCACTGTTTTACATAATTCTCGTCGCCTCGGCATCCGCCGCATGGACGGCCCCGGTAAATGCCCAGTCCTCGCCGTCGCAAAGTGCGTCGGATGTTGAGGAAATCGTCGTCACGGCGCGGCGCCGCTCGGAGTCTGCATTGGAAGCGCCGATTGCTGTCACGGCGTTTAACGCCCAGATGATCCAGGATGCCGGGATTCAGCGGGTGGAGGACTTTATAGCACTGACCCCCAATGTGACGATTGCCACGTCGCAGGGCATCGGTACCAGCTTTTTGAGTATTCGCGGGCTGACCCAGGTCCGCAACGGGGAAGCGCCGGTGGCCACGATTGTCGATGGCGTACTGCAATTTAGCGCCATTCAGTTTCGTCAGGAGCTGTTTGATATCGAGAGCATCGAGGTGGTGAAAGGGCCGCAGGGCGCGATCTATGGACGTAACGCGACCGGCGGTGCCATCGTAATCAACACGCGCCGGCCGACGAATGAAAAGTACGGCTACGTTCAGGCGGGTGGTGGCAACGGCGACGAGTATTCGATTCAGGCGTCCTACGGTGGACCGATTGTGGAGGACCGCTGGTTTGGGCAAGTGTCCGCGAATTACATTGATCGCGAGGGCTATCTTGACAACATTACGCGGGGCGAGAAGGCCGACCGCTTTGAAGATGTCACGTTACGTGGTCGGGTCATTTTTGAACCCAGCGACGAACTGTCGTTTGATTTTCGTGCGGCCAATTCGGTCCACCGTGGACGCGGCATTGGCTTTCAGTACCAGGCGGTAGACATCGGTGCAGACGGCATTACGGCCACTGGATTCGGTGGCGGCACCGGCCCGGTGGATGCTAACAACGTACTGCCCGTGCGCGACAACAACGTGGACACAGGTCAACGCGATCTGCTGGACCTTTCGCTGAAAGTTGATTGGACGACACCCTTTGGCGAACTGGTTTCAACGACCTCGTTCACCGACATCGAAGACTGGAGCGACTCGGATCAATTTCCCTACACGGCCGCGCAGAGCTCTCCCGCACTGTTCGGCTTTGACGGAACGCAAACCGGCTTTTTCGATCTTCAGGCATTTACCCAGGAAATACGTTTGAGCTCGCCGGATGACTCACCGTTTCGCTGGGAAGTCGGTGCGTACTATCTCGACTGGGACCGTTTTGTTTCGCTGTCAACGGGCACCGATACGGGGCAGGGGATTATTCGACTGGAACGTGAGCCTACGACCGACCCACGCAACCCGACGACGTCGTTCCTTGCCGACGAAAACAGCAACACGTCATGGGCCGTCTTCGGCAGCGTAGACGTCGACTTGACTGATAAGATTGACCTGTCGGTGGCTGCGCGCTACGACGAAGAAGAGCGCGTGCAGAATGTGTCGCCGCTGCAGTTTCCTGCCGGCGTTCCTGGAGCGCGTAACGAGTCGACCTTTGACAAGTTGCAGCCAAAAGTCACGTTCCGCTTTCAGCCCAACGACGATACCAACTGGTATCTGACCTGGGGCGAGGGTTTCCGCAGCGGTCAGTTTAATCAAAACGGCATCGCGGGCGTGGCCGCAGGCGTGGGCCTGCTGGGTGTGTCGGATGTCGCAAACCAGGAAGAGTCCGAATCCATAGAACTGGGCTTTAAGGGTCGGTTTATGGATGACCGCGTGCGCTTTAACGCCGCGGCTTTTAGCACTGATGTTGAAGGGCAGCAGTTCTTTTCCTTTATCGGCGCGATCAGCGCGCAGATTTTGACCAACATCGACGAGGTGGATATCAGTGGCTTCGAATTTGACGTTGTGGTGCGCCCCTCAGATCAATGGCAGCTGTTCGCCGCGTTTGGCTACACCGACTCCGAAATCAAGGCGTATACAGTCGACCCGAGCGCCGTTGGCAACAACGCGCCCTATATTGCAGCGCGTACCATTAATCTGGGCGCCCAGCACACCGTTGGCCTGACCAGTGACATTGACCTGTTTACGCGTGTCGACTATGAGCGTCGTGGCGAGCAGTTTTGGGACGTCAACAATACGACCTCACGTGACCCCCTGGACTTCTTGAACGTGCGTTTGGGACTTGAGCCGCATTCGGGCAAATGGTCGGTGACCGGCACGGTGCAAAATCTCAATGACGAGCGCTACAATTCGGAGTGGGTCGCCGGTGGGTTCTCCGCTGCGGCACCGGGCCGAATCTGGAACGTCAAGTATCGGTACAATTTCCTGTGATCACCGCGCGTTTGCAACGGATAGAAAGACCATGACCAAATACCGCGTTTCCGCTGATATTGGCGGCACGTTTACAGACATTGTGATTGAGCCGTCAGACGGTCCAGTTTACGTTGGCAAGGTGGCGACAACACCGCAAAACCCTGCCAATGGCGTTGTGAACGGTATCAAGGAGCTGGTGCCGGATTTGGCCGACGTCGAATTTTTTGTCCATGGCACGACCGTTGGTCTAAACGCGTTTCTTGAACGTAAGGGCGAACGTGTGCTGCTGGTGGCCACCGCAGGTATGGGTGACGCGTTTACGATTGCACGCGGCAATCGGCATACGCTGTACGAGCTGCGTTACCGCAAGCCGGCGCAACTCGTCGCGCGCCGTGACATTCACGAGGTGCGTGGTCGACTGTCCTGGGACGGGAAGGAAATTGCGCCGCTCGAGGCGGGCGATTTTGATGCGATCATCGACAAGGTGAAAGCGCAAGGGATTAATGCGGTCGCGGTGTGCTTGTTGCATGCCTACGCGCATCCTCAACATGAACGCAAGGCGCGTGAGATATTGACGCAGGCTTTGCCCGGTGTGTCGATTTCACTGTCGCACGAGATTGCGCGCGAATGGCGTGAGTATGAGCGGGGATCGTCGGCCGTAATGAACGCCTACGTTGCGCCCGTCGTCGAACGTTACCTGAGCAGCCTGCAGGAGGACCTTGGCGCGTTGGATATGCCGGCGACGGTGCACATCATGCAGTCAAGTGGAGGTGTCACGACGGCGGCGAGTGCACGTGAGCGGCCGGTATTCACATTACTGTCGGGCCCGGTTGGCGGGACCATCGCGGGTACTGCACTGGCCAAAGCGACGGGGCGACCAAACCTTCTATGTGTTGATATGGGCGGCACATCCTTTGATCTGAGCCTGGTCATTGAGGGGCGCGCGAACGCGACCCTTGAGACCGAGCTCGAGGGCTTACCGCTATTAATGTCGATCGTGGATATTCAAACTATTGGTACGGGCGGCGGTTCGATTGCCTGGCTTGAAGGCAAGGCGATGCGCGTCGGTCCCCACAGCGCCGGCTCGGTGCCTGGGCCTGCCTGCTACGGGCGCGGCGGCACGCAGCCAACGGTTACCGATGCCAACCTGTATCTTGGGCGTCTGGGTGCGAAGTCGCTTTTGGGCGGCGATATGTCGTTGGATCAGGCGGCCGCTGCAAAAGCCATCGAGCTTGTGGCGCCGGAAGCAGGTCTTGAACCCGTAGCGTTTGCCGAGGGCATTTTGGCGATTTCCAACGCCGCGATGGCGGATGCGATGCGCACCATTACCGTAAGCCAGGGCGTCGATCCGCGCGAGTTCACGCTGGTGGCATTTGGCGGGGCGGGACCGATGGCCGCGGTGTTTTTGGCACAGGAGCTGGACATCAAGGAAGTGCTTGTGCCGCGCTTTCCCGGAACGTTTTCTGCGTGGGGCATGTTACAAACCGATCTGCGCCACGATTTGTCGCGCAATTTTTTCCATCCTGCCAACGACAGCGCCATAGGCGAGATGCTTGAACAGTTCGACGCGTTGGAAGCAAGTGGTGCCGAGGCGGTCAAGCGCGAAGGCATCGGCGACGACAACCTGCGTTTTGTTCGCTCGGCGGATATGCGCTACGTGGGTCAGGAATACACCATTAATGTGGCCCTCGCCAAAGACACGGATATTGCGGCATGCATTGATGATTTTCATGCGGCCCACAAAAAGCGCTACGGTCACTCAAACACTCGCGCCCCGGTTGAGTTCGTAAATTTGCGGGTGGCCGCATTGGGGTTGCTCGCGAAGTACGCCGGCGGCGCGCGTAAGCAAAGTGACGCGGCCGCGATCATCGGTCAGCGTGACATTGTGTTCGATAGCAAGACCTATGCCACGCCGATTGTGGCACGTGATCATTTGCCGGCAGGCTATGAGGCGACAGGCCCCATCATCGTTGAAGAACAAAGCGCGACGACCGTGGTGCCACCGGACTGGAGTGCACACATAGACGAACAGGGTAACCTCTTACTGCGAAGGACAAATTCATGAGCGCCACTGATCCGGTCACTACCGAAATCATCCGCAATGCGTTTATCTCGATTGCCCACGATATGAATGCGACGCTTATTCGCAGCGCGTTCACACCCGTTATTTATGAGGGCAAAGATTGCTCGGTTGCGTTGATCGATGCACAGGGTGAGGTGCTGGGGCAATCGTTGGGTCTGCCTCTGTTTTTGGGCAACCTCGAAATTTGCGTAAAGCTGATCGCCGAGGCGCACGGTTGGGACTACTTCAAGGACGGCGACGTCTTTTATATGAACGACTCTTACATGACCGGTACGCATCTCAATGACTCCACGATTATCATGCCGATTTTCTGGCGTGGCGAGCGTGTGGGCTTTGCAGCGTCGCGCGCGCATTGGCTTGATGTGGGGGCGAAGGACCCCGGCACGCCGGTCGATTCTCACGAGATCTATCAAGAAGGTATGCGCTGGGGGCCGACACGGCTGTACGAAAACGGCGAAGCACGCGAAGACGTTATCGATTTGCTGCGACGAAACAGTCGCTTTGGTGAGTCCACCGTGGGTGACATGAACGCGCAGGTGGCCGCGGGGCGTACCGGCGAGAAGCGCCTGCGTGATCTGTATGATCGCTTTGGCAGTGAATTGATCGATGCGGCGCGCGATGAAATCTTTCGTCAGACCGAAAGCATGGAGCGGGCGGCCGTCGCCGCGTTGCCCGACGGTACTTACCACGCCGACGGTTTTCTGGATAACGACGGGCTTGGTAGTGATCCACTGCCGGTCAAGCTTGCGCTCACCATCAAGGGCGATGGCATGACCATCGATCTGGACGGCTCGGCGGCGCAAGCGCGCGGGCCGGTCAACTGCGGTTTGACCCAGACCATTGCGGCAGCACGCGTGGCCTACAAGCTGCTGATCTGTTCCGAGGTGTCACCCAACGGCGGATCGTTTCGTCCGCTTGAGGTGCGCGCACCTGCTCGCACAATATTTTCAGCGGAAGAGCCCGCCGCGTGCGGTTGGTATTTCTCTTCGCTTGGCTTGCTGATTGACCTGGTGATTAAAGCACTGGCCGAGGTTATGCCGGACAAAGCCGCCGGGGCGCACTACGGCGATTCCATGGTCATTACCGTGGCGGGCCAGGACCCGCGCAACAATGACGAGTTCTATCTAATGATCGAGCCCACCACCGGTGGTTGGGGTGCGTTTGAAGGTGGTGACGGTGAAAGCTCCCTGATTAACAACGTGAACGGCAGCTTCAAGGACATCCCCGCGGAGGTGTTTGAGTCAAAATATCCGCTGCGGTTGTTGTCCTACGGCATCCGCAAAGACTCGGGCGGTGCCGGGCGCTATCGCGGCGGCAACGGCACTTTTCGTGAATATTTGGTCGATGCCGATTCGGATTTGTTCCTGTGG
>CAYGSQ010000014.1:0-16370 GCA_964352435.1 uncultured Gammaproteobacteria bacterium
GGTCAAGGGCGTGCAGGAACTATCGGATCAGGGCTATCGAATTGCCCTGGACGATTTTGTCTACTACCCGAAATTTGACCCGCTTCTGGAAATTGCCGACATCGTAAAGCTCGACATCATGGCGCTGACAGCGAGCGAGCTCACGGAGCAAGTTGAATTGCTGCGTCCATTTAATGTGCGCTTGCTTGCAGAGAAAATTGAAACGGCTGAGGAAATGGAACTGTGCGAAGCGCTTGGTTTCGATTTTTATCAAGGCTACTATTTTTGCAAACCAGACTTGGTCACCGGCGCCCGGCCCACGGGCAATCGACTCATTGTTCTGCAACTACTCTCGAAATTGCAGCAGCAGGACGTGGAACCCAGAGAGCTGGAGCTGCTCATCGCCCGCGATGCGTCGCTGGTCTACCGACTTTTGCGTTACATCAATTCAGCATCATTTGGGTTGCGCTCAACCGTGACGTCTATTCGACGCGCGCTGACGCTGGTGGGTCGACGAGGCATATCCCAATGGGCATCGTTGATTCTCATGATGAAGCTCGCCGAGGGCAAGCCCGATGAACTCATGGTCACCGGAATGGTACGTGCCAAGATGTGCGAAATCATGGGCGATGATCATCCGGCTATTACGGGCGATCAGTTTTTCACCGTCGGCTTGTTCTCGATTCTGGACGCACTAATGGACAAGACGTTGCCTGACATTCTGGAAATGGTACCGATCAGCGATGAGGCTCGTAGCGCACTGCTGTTGCACGAGGGCGCGCTGGGCGAAACGCTGGCCAAAGCACTGCGCTACGAGCGTGGCGACACCTCATGCTTTGCGCCCGACGAGATCGCCCGATGGCAGCGCGCCTATCTCGACGCGCTGCAGTGGAACCGGGAACTGGGCGAGCTGTCTTCCTAGCGGCTGGGAGCGTCCTATGGCGCCTGCAGCAAATCAGTCAATGCCAGCACGGTTGCTTCCACGCCCAATTTAACCGAACCTTCGGGCTCGATTTTGAACAGAGGCGAATGATGCGACGGGATCGCCGGCCCGCCGCGAGCTGCGCGATCAAAGTCGGCTTGAGGCGTACCGCCTACGACAAAATACGTGCTTGGAATGTACGGCTCGGTGGTGAAGAACGGGAAGTCTTCAGCGCCCATACCAAGGCGCTTTTTATCGACCAGAATGTCGTCGCCCAGATGCGCCGTCCATACGCCACGCAAGTGGCGAGTGAGTTCGATATCGTTCAGTGTTGGCGGGTAATTGTCGCTAACGCGCACCGTCACCTCAGGTAACTTGTCGTCTGGCAGGCCGGCTGCACGCCCCATGTGCTCGGCAACACGCCGAATACCGTTTAACAGCAACTCACGTGTTTGCTTGCTTTCGTTACGTACAGTCACCTGAAGCACGGCCCGATCAGAAATAATGTTGTGCTTGGTACCGGCGTGGAATGACCCGACCGTAATTACACCAGGCTCACGTGGGGGTAGAGTTCGACTGATGATGGTTTGCAGACCGAGTACGATCTGGGCACCGAGCACAACCGGGTCCACCGTCGTGTGCGGAGACGCCCCGTGACCACCAATGCCGTGAATAACAATGTCGACCGAATCGACTCCCGAGTACGGTGAGCCTTCGACCGCCATCAATTTGCCGGTGGCAAGGTCCGACGAGACGTGAAACGCGAGTGCGTGATCAGGCTGGCCGAAACGCTGCCAAATGTTGTCATCCATCATCATCTTGGCGCCGCCAATTGCCTCTTCGGCCGGCTGCCCGATCAGCATTAATGTGCCTGACCAGTCTTCGCGAGTTGCGGCCATGCGCCGCGCGGTACCCACCAGGCTTGTGATGTGTACATCGTGACCGCAGGCGTGCATAACCGGCACATCATTACCGTTCCAGTCAGTCTGCCTTGCCTTCGAAGCGTAACTGAGCCCGGACTTTTCGGGCACGGGCAAGCCGTCCATATCCGCTCGCATCATGACGAGCGGGCCGGGTCCATTTTTCATGATGCCAACAATGCCGGTGCCGCCAACACCCTCTGTGACCTCGAAGCCGGCGTCTCTGATTTCCGCTGCAAGGCGCTTTGCTGTTTCAACCTCCATGGTCGACAACTCAGGATTGCGATGAAAATACTCAAACAGCGCCCCCAGGTGGTCGTCGTAGTCTTTGCTGATTGTGTCGCGCAGATCGTCCGCCTGCACGGTTGTAGCAAAACTAAAAGCCAGTGTGGCAACAACCGCCGTTTTAATCGAAGCAATAGCAGACATAGCGTTTCCTGAGGAAGTCGAAGATGGCATTAGGCTAGCAGAGCCCCACACACAATGACAAAAAAAAACGCGGCCACCGAGGTGACCGCGTTTTCATGTACAAATGACGCTGAATTTAGTCAGACGCCGGCTGATCAACCAGCTGAACCAGTGCCATCGGCGCAGAATCGCCGGGGCGCGGGCCCATTTTGAGAATACGGACATAGCCACCGGGGCGATCGCGGTAGCGCGGACCCAGCTCGGTGAACAGTTTGCCCACGACCTCTTTGTCGCGCAGACGATCAAACGCCTGACGACGCTTGGCCACACCGTCGACTTTCGCCAGCGTGATCAGCGGTTCGACAACGCGCCGCAGCTCTTTGGCCTTGGGTACCGTCGTGCGAATGGTTTCATGTTTGAGCAGCGACGCAGACATGTTACGGAACATGGCTTTGCGGTGGCTGCTATTGCGGCTTAAGGCCCGCCCGGATCGACGATGACGCATGGTGGTTTACTCTTATCTATCTTAAAGCGACGGAACGCCCGAGCGTTCGTCTTCTGATTGCAGGTGAGCCGGCGGCCAGTTATCAAGAATGGTACCCAACGCCAAATCGTGTTGCGCGAGTACTTCCTTGATCTCGGTCAGTGACTTCTTACCCAGGTTTGGCGTACGCAGCAGCTCGACTTCGGTCCGCTGCACGAGATCGCCAATGTAGTTGATGCTCTCGGCCTTCAGGCAGTTCGCTGAACGCACGGTAAGCTCCAGGTCATCGACAGGCCGCAGCAACAACGGATCGACCTGCGACTGCGGATCTTCGCCAATACCGTCTTCGTTGCCTTGCAGGTCAACAAATACGGACAGCTGGTCTTTCAGGATGTTACCGGCGCGACGAATCGCTTCCTCGGCGTCAATGGTGCCGTTGGTTTCGATATCCAGAATCAGCTTGTCCAGATCGGTGCGTTGTTCAACACGTGCCGAATCGACCGAGTAGCTCACGCGACGAATGGGGCTGAATGATGCATCCAGCTGCAAACGACCGATGGGGCCTGAGATGTCCTCGAACCGGTTGCGCTGAGCCGCTGGCTGATAGCCACGACCACGGACCACTTTGAGGCTCATGTTCAGGTTGCCGCCCTGATTCAACGTGGCGATCACCAAATCCGGGTTCATCACGTCAACGTCATGGTCGGTAGCAATATCGCCCGCCGTTACCGGGCCGGGACCTTTCTTCGACAGTTGCAGGTAAGCCTCATCGCGCGTGTGCATTCGCAACGCCACGTTTTTGAGGTTCAACAGGATTTCGACAACGTCTTCCTGCACACCTTCAATGCTGGTGTACTCGTGCAAAACACCATCGATTTCCGCTTCGATCACAGCGCAACCGGGCATTGACGACAACAGGACGCGACGCAGCGCGTTACCCAGTGTGTGGCCAAAACCGCGCTCAAATGGCTCGATGACCACTTTTGCACTCTGCTCGTTCAGCACTTGCACCTTGACGGCGCGTGGCTTCAAAAATTCCGTAACGGACCCTTGCATGCTCATTCCTCTCGCTTGACGCTCGATCTTCAGCTCAATTATTTGGAGTACAGCTCGACGACGAGGTTCTCGTTGATGTCAGGCAGGATGTCATCCCGTCCCGGCACCGACTTGAACGTCCCGACCAGCTTTTTCTCGTCAACTTCGACCCAGTCGGGGCGACCGACCTGAGCTGCGATATCGACCGCGTTCTGGATGCGCGCCTGCTTCTTGGATTTTTCACGCACTTCAACAACGTCACCCGCAGCCACTTGGTATGAGGCAATGTTAACGATACCGCCGTTGACCGTGATGGCCTTGTGCGACACCAGCTGACGACCTTCGGCACGCGTGGACGCAAAGCCCATGCGATAGACGACGTTGTCCAGACGGCACTCGAGCATTTGCAGCAACAGAGCGCCGGTCGAACCCTTACGACGGGCCGACAGCTTGTAATAATTGCGGAACTGCTTTTCCAGCACGCCATACATGCGACGCAGCTTTTGCTTTTCGCGCAGCTGCATGCCGTAGTCCGACAGACGCGGACGACGTTGGGGCGCACCGCCAGGAGGCACTTCCGATTTGCACTTTGAATCGAGCGGGCGAACGCCACTCTTCAAAAACAGATCGGTACCTTCGCGACGTGCGAGTTTGCATGTAGGCCCTAAGTATCTTGCCATGGTCGTCAGACTCCGTTAAACGCGACGCTTTTTCGGCGGTCGGCAGCCGTTGTGTGGGATCGGGGTGACATCTTCGATGTTGCTGATGCGGAAACCGCAGCCATTCAGCGCGCGCACAGCGGACTCACGGCCGGGGCCTGGGCCCTTCACGCGGACGTCCATGTTCTTGACACCGAACTCTTTCACCGCGTTGCCTGCTTTTTCAGCCGCAACCTGAGCTGCGAATGGCGTGCTCTTACGTGAACCGCGGAAGCCGCAGCCGCCCGCCGTCGCCCACGCCAGACCATTGCCCTGGCGATCGGTGATCGTGATGATCGTGTTGTTAAATGAAGCGTGGATATGCGCAACCGCATCGACCACGTTCTTTTTAACTTTCTTTTTGCGTGTTTCAGCCATGTCTATGCTCTGTATATACTTCGTCTATTCTGAATTAGATAAGTGCTAAGCGCTTACTTGCGAATCATGCGACGCGGACCCTTCCGGGTGCGTGCATTCGTCCGCGTACGCTGCCCACGTAGGGGAAGACCGCGACGATGACGGATACCGCGGAACGTGCCGAGATCCATCAGTCGTTTGATGTTCATACCGATTTCGCGGCGCAGGTCACCTTCCACCGAGTAATTGCCGATCAGGCCACGGATCTTCTCGATCTCAGGCTCCGACAGGTCTTTGACCTTGGTCGACGTCTCTACGCCTGCAGCCTTGCAGATCGCAATCGAACGCGTACGCCCGATGCCATAGATATGCGTCAAGCCAATCCAGATATGTTTTTGAACGGGAATGTTAATCCCTGCGATACGGGCCATATGCCAATCTCTCTTAGCGGTTCTTTCTCAAAAATGAATCAAGTGCGCAGGACTAACCCTGGCGCTGCTTATGCCGTCCGTCTTTGCAAATCACGCGCAACACGCCGTTGCGCCGAACAATCTTGCAGTTGCGGCAAATTTTCTTGACCGATGCACGTACTTTCATGGTTATTCTCCCAGCGATGGCCGCGCTTAACGCAGACCACCCGAACGGCCATACCCTTTCAGGTCGGCCTTCTTCATCAGCCCGGCGTACTGCTGGGACATGACATGAGCCTGCATTTGCGACATGAAGTCCATCACCACCACAACGATGATGAGCAACGACGTACCGCCGAAATAAAACGGAATGCTGAACTTGTACACCAGCAACTCAGGTAACAAACAGACGGCCGCGACATAAATAGCACCCCAGAAGGTGAGTCGCGTCAGTACCGTGTCAATGTACTCGCCGGTTTGCTTGCCTGGGCGAATGCCCGGAACAAACGCACCCGAGCGCTTGAGATTGTCGGCGGTGTCCTTCGAGTTGAAGACCAGCGCAGTGTAAAAGAAACAGAAAAATATAATTAGCGACGCGTACAGAATCATGTACACAGGCTGGCCGGGGCCAAGGGTCTGCGCAATGCTCTGCAACCAGCTCAGATCTTCATTGCTCTGGCTAAACCAGCTGGCAATGGTCGTCGGCAGCAAAATGATGCTGGACGCGAAGATCGGCGGAATGACGCCGGACATGTTGATCTTGAACGGCAGGTGCGTGCTCTGACCCTGAGTCATCTTGCGACCCTGTTGGCGTTTCGCATAGTTAACTGCGATCCGACGTTGTCCACGCTCCATGTACACCACGAAGTAGGTCACGCCGAGAACCAGCGCCAGCAGCGCAATGGCCACGATCGGCGACATCTGACCGTTACTCACGCCAAGCAAGGTGCCACCAATGGCCGCCGGCAGCCCCGCGATAATACCCGCCAGAATGATAATAGAGATACCGTTACCGATGCCGCGCTCGCTGATCTGCTCACCGAGCCACATCAAAAACATGGTGCCGGTGGTCAGCGTGACGGCCGCGGTAAAGACGAAATATGGACCGGGGTTGTACACCACATCTGGCTGACTTTGCAGCGCCGAGGCAGTTGCAACGGACTGGAACGTTGCCAGCGCAACGGTCGCATAACGCGTGTACTTGGTGATCTTGCGACGGCCAGACTCGCCTTCTTTACGAAGTTCAATAAGTGACGGCAATACATGCGACAACATCTGGATGATGATCGACGCAGAAATATAAGGCATAACGCCCAGCGCAAAAATACTCAGACGCTCCAGCGCCCCTCCCGAGAACATGTTGGCCATGTCAAAGAAGTTGGTTTGACCGGTATCGAACATACGCGCAACCGCTTCAGGGTTAATCCCCGGCACAGGCACGAACGTTCCAATCCGATAGACGATGAGCGCGCCAACCAGAAACAACAAACGTCGTTTTAGTTCGGCGAACCGAGGCCCCTCACTCGAGGTCATCGCTTTTACACTGTTGGCGGTATTTGCCACGTTATTCTACCTTGCCCCCAGCAGCTTCAATGGCTGCACGAGCGCCTTTGGTGGCGGCCAGCTCACTCACGTTTACGGCGTGGGTGATCTCACCTGAATTAAAAATCTTGACGCGCTTGGTCAGCTTGTCGATCAAGCGAGCCTTGCGCAATGCGTCCATGTTGATGTCCGTGACGCCCGACTTGGCCAGGGCATCCAGTTCGTGCAGACGAATCTCGTCGACAAAACGCTGCTTACGTGACGCAAAGCCAACTTTCGGCAAGCGACGCTGCAACGGCATCTGGCCGCCTTCAAAGCCCGTCTTGTGGAAACCACCCGAACGCGCTTTCTGACCCTTCTGCCCACGGCAGCAGGTCTTGCCCATACCGGATGACTCGCCACGACCTACGCGCTTGGGCGCGGTCTTCGAGCCAGCGGCTGGTTTCAATTCATTCAAACGCATGTCTTACGACTCCTCGACCTTCAACAGGTACGAAACCTGATTGATCATGCCGCGATTTTGCGGCGTGTCTTGTACTTCCACAGTCTGGTGAATGCGACGCAATCCCAGTCCGGCAATTGACGCTTTGTGGTTTTTGAGGCGACCGAATCGGCTCTTGACCAACGTCACTTTGATTGTTTTTGGATTTGCCATGGCTTAACCCGTGATTTCCTCTACCGTCTTGCCACGCTTTGCGGCAATGAACTGCGGCGAATTAATGCTGTTGAGCGCACTGATCGTGGCACGCACCAGGTTGATCGGATTACGCGAACCGTAGCTCTTGGCAAGCACGTTCCGTACACCGACGCATTCGAACACGGCGCGCATCGCACCACCGGCAATAACACCGGTACCGTCTGATGCAGGCTGCATGATCACTTTCGTCGCGCCGTGGCGACCAATCGTCGCGTACTGCAGCGTGTCTTTGTTCAGGTGCACAGAGCGCATGTTCTTGCGCGCTGACTGCATGGCTTTTTGGATGGCGATGGGCACTTCACGCGCCTTGCCATAGCCAAAACCGACGTTGCCTGCACCATCACCCACAACCGTAAGTGCTGTGAAACCGAACTGCCGACCACCCTTGACCACTTTGGCCACGCGGTTGACGGTTACCAGCTTCTCAATCAGGTCGTCGCCTTGACCCTGGCCCTGACCTTGGCCTCTTTTATCATCTCTTGCCATTGTCGCTAACCCTGTACGTTAAAACTTGAGGCCGCCATCACGCGCCGCATCGGCTAGCGCCTTGACGCGACCGTGATATCGGAAACCGGAACGATCGAACGCCACTTTCTCGATGCCAGCGTCCGTAGCACGCTTGGCAATCGCGGCGCCAACGGCTTTAGCCGCATCGACGTTGCTGGTTGCTTTGAGTTCGCCGCGCACGTCTTTTTGCAGCGTGGAAGCCGAAGCCACCACGGTGCCGCCTGCTGGCGAAATGACCTGCGCATAAATGTGCTGCGACGAGCGATGCACGCTCAAACGGTGCACACCGAGCTCACGTATTTTGGCGCGCGGCTTACGAGCGCGACGCAATCGGGACTGTTTCTTATCCATCTTTACGTTTACCTGAACTATTTCTTCTTGGCTTCTTTAATCACGACCTGCTCGTCCGCGTACCGCACACCCTTGCCCTTGTAAGGCTCTGGTGGACGGAAAGCACGAATCTCAGCAGAGACCTGACCTACCACTTGCTTGTCGGCACCCTTCACGATGATTTCCGTCTGGCTCGGGGTCTCAACGGTAATGCCCGCAGGCACGTCGTAGACCACCGGATGCGAAAAACCCAGTGTCAGGTTCAGCTTTGCGCCCTGCGCTTGTGCGCGGTAACCAACGCCCTTGAGAATCAACTTCTTCTCAAAGCCGTTACTGACGCCAATACTCATATTATTGAGCAGAGCACGCGTGGTGCCGGCAATTGCCACACCTACGCGCCCACCACCAACGGGCTTTACCGTCAGCACATTGTCTTCTTGTTCAATTTCGACGTACGGATGCAGCTCGTGCGTCAACGTTGTTTTCCCACCTTTCATGGTGAGCTGGCGACCACTGCGGGAAAATTCAACTCCCTTAGGCAGCGGGACCGGCATTTTGGCTACTCGTGACATCGTCAGATTCCCCTTAGGATACGACGCACAGGACTTCACCGCCCGTGCCCGCGGCACGTGCCGCGCGATCAGTCATAACGCCAGCCGAGGTCGACACAATGGCGATACCCAGGCCACCCAACACACTCGGCAACTCGCGGCTGCCCTTATAAATGCGCAGGCCAGGCTTGCTGACGCGCTGGATGCGGTCAATGACGGGCTGTCCATTGTGATACTTCAGGTTGACCGTGAGCGATGACTTTTGGCCATCCTTCTCGATCTTGTACGAATCAATGTAGCCTTCGTCCTGCAGCACCTTGCACAGTGACTCTTTCAGCTTCGACGACGGCATCGTGACATGCGTCTTGACGGCTTTTTGGCCGTTACGGATGCGCGTCAGGAAATCTGCGACGGGATCAGTCATGCTCATAGCGGTGTTCTACTCTTACTCGTGTGCCTTGCTTACCAACTAGCCTTACGAAGTCCCGGAATTTCTCCGTTCATCGTGGCTTCGCGCAGCATGTTTCGGCTCAATCCAAATTTACGGTAATAACCGTGCGGGCGACCGGAAATGGCGCAGCGATTACGCTGACGCGTCTTGCTTCCGTCACGCGGCATCTTTTGCAGCTTAATCACTGCCGCCTGCTTCTCTTCATCGCTCGCGCTCAGTGACTTGATAATCTCGCGTAGCGCCGCGCGCTTGGCGTGATCACGCTCGTTTGCTTTCTTGCGGCGTTTTTCACGCTGCAGCATCGATGTTTTGGCCATAGTCTTAAACCCTGCCTATTTCTTGAACGGGAATTCGAACGCGCTTAACAGTGCGCGGCCTTCTTCGTCGTTTCGAGCTGACGTGGTAATGGTGATATCCATGCCCCGCAGCTGGTCAATGGTGTCGTAATCGACTTCCGGGAAAATGATCTGCTCACGAACGCCCAGACTGTAGTTGCCGCGGCCGTCAAACGACTTGGGCGACAGTCCACGGAAGTCACGCACTCGTGGAATCGCGATAGCGATAAGGCGATCGAGAAACTCATACATACGCTCGCGACGCAGCGTGACTTTACAGCCCACCGGCCAGCCTTCGCGAATCTTGAATGCCGCGACGGACTTGCGGGCGAGGCGCACGATAGGTTTCTGACCCGCCAGGCGCGTCATGTCCTTGACAGCAAAGTCCATGACCTTCTTGTCAGCTACAGCCTCGCCTACACCCATGTTCAGCGTAATTTTGGTGATTTTCGGCACCTCCATCACGTTGTCCAGCTTCAACTCTTCTTTGAGCTTGGGCACCAGCGTCTTGGTGTAATGTTCTTGCAGTCTGCTCATTACAAGTAAATCCCGTTAAACGTCGACGACTTCGTCGGTCGATTTAAAAATACGAACTTTCTTACCGTCTTCCAGGTGACGGACACCCACGCGATCGCCTTTTTTGGCAATGGGGTTGTACAGCATCACGTTGGACTTATGGACCGATTTAGGCCGCTCAACAATGCCGCCCTCGATGCCGCGCTGCGGGTTACCGCGCACGTGCTTCTTGGCAATGTTGATACCCTCGACCACAATCCGGTCAAACTCTTCGACTGACAACACCGTGCCACGGCGACCCTTGTCTTTGCCGGCGATCACGATGACATCGTCACCTTTACGAATCTTGTTCATTACTCTATCGCTCTTACAGAACTTCAGGTGCCAACGACACGATCTTCATGAAGCTGCCCGAACGCAACTCGCGCGTCACGGGGCCAAAAATACGCGTGCCAATTGGCTCGAGACGTGCGTTCAACAGAACCGCCGCGTTGCCATCAAAGCGGATCAGTGAACCGTCGGGACGACGCACGCCTTTGCGCGTCCGCACCACCACGGCGTTATACACTTCGCCTTTCTTGACTTTGCCACGAGGGATCGCGTCTTTGACGCTCACCTTTATGACATCGCCGATACCTGCGTAACGGCGCTTTGAGCCGCCCAATACCTTGATGCACATCACGCGACGTGCGCCGCTATTGTCTGCCGCATTAAGGACGGATTGCATCTGAATCATTGTTCTACTTCCAACTTATATCGTTGAGGATGGGATTTTAAGCCGAACGACCTAGCGCACTCGCGCCCGTTCGACCACATCCACCAGTTCCCATGCCTTGTTCTTCGACCGCGGACGGCTTTCTGACAAGTTCACGGTATCGCCCGCTTTCGCATCGTTGTTCTCGTCGTGCGCCATCAGCTTGGTCGTGCGCCGCACGTACTTACCGTACAGCGGGTGCTTGACCTTACGCTCCACCGCAACCGTGATGGACTTATCCATCTTGTCGCTTACGACGCGACCGGTGACGGTACGTTTGACGATTTTGTCTTTTACTTCACTCATGCCTGCTCACCTGCGGCTTTCGTGCTCATTTCTGTAAGCACTGTTTTGACGCGCGCAATGTTGCGGCGAACTTTTGAAAACTGATCCGGCCGGGCCAGCTGACCCGTCGCTTCCTGCATACGCAGGTTGAACTGTTCACGGCGCAGCTTCAGCAGCTCTTCACGCAGATCTTCAGCCGATTTTTCTCTTAACGCGGACGCTTTCATCTTAAAAACTCTGACGTGACACAAACGTGGTCGGAATCGGCAGCTTCGCAGCAGCCAGGCGGAACGCCTCGCGCGCAATCTCTTCGCTTACCCCTTCCATCTCGTAAAGCACCTTGCCGGGCTGGACCTTGGCGACCCAATACTCGACGTTGCCTTTACCCTTACCCTGGCGAACTTCCAGAGGCTTCTTGGTGATCGGCTTGTCCGGAAACACGCGGATCCAGATCTTGCCGCCACGTTTGACGTGACGGGTCATGGCGCGACGAGCGGCCTCAATCTGGCGCGCCGTTATGCGACCACGCTCCGTGGCCTTAAGGCCATACTCACCGAAATCAACCGAGCTACCGCGGGATGCCAGACCGCGGTTGCGGCCCTTCATCTGTTTGCGGAATTTTGTACGTTTTGGCTGCAGCATTTGTCCTGACTCCTAGCGCGCGGCCGCTTCAGGGGCGTCCGCCGGGACGACCTCGGGGCTGTCATAGACTTCGCCTTTGAAGATCCAGACCTTGACACCAATGATGCCGTAAGTGGTCATGGCTTCAGCGAAACCGTAATCGATGTCGGCGCGCAGCGTATGCAAAGGCACGCGACCTTCGTGATACCACTCCGAACGTGCGATTTCCGCACCGTTCAAACGACCACCGACTTTTACCTTGATGCCCTCGGCACCCAGACGCATCGTGTTGGTCACCGCACGCTTCATGGCGCGACGAAACATGATGCGACGCTCGAGCTGTTGCGCAATCCCTTCGGCCACCAGCTGGGCATCCAGCTCAGGCTTGCGGATTTCGCTGATATTGATGCGCACGTCAGCCAGCGGCATATTCATCATGCCCGAGACTTCACGGCGCAGCTTCTCGATGTCTTCGCCTTTCTTGCCGATCACGATACCCGGACGTGCCGTGTGGATCGTGATGTGCGCTTTCTTGGCGGGACGCTCAATGTGAATACGGCTAACCGATGCCTGAGACAAACGCTTCTTGAGATACTTGCGAATGTCGTGGTCGGTCTTGACGTATAGAGGGAACGTCTTCGAGTCTGCGTACCACTTGGACAACCAGTCTTTGGTTATGCCCAGGCGGATGCCGATTGGATGTACTTTTTGGCCCATGGCTTGCTCTTCTTACTCGTCCGCGACTTGCACGGTGATGTGACTGTTACGCTTGATGATGCGGTTACCGCGACCCTTCGCCCGCGCTTCGAAGCGACGGAAACGGGGGGCTTCATCAACCATGATGGCCGACACTTTCAACTCATCGATGTCAGCGCCGTTATTGTGCTCAGCATTGGCAATCGCCGACTCGAGCACCTTCTTGACGATACCTGCACCCTTCTTGGGCATGAAACTCAACGTATTCAGCGCCTCGGCCACATTGCGTCCGCGAATCTGGTCAGCGACCAGGCGACACTTTTGTGGCGAAATGCGCGCGTATCGGAGTATTGCTGAAACCTGCATGACTAAACCGCCTATTTAGCTTTCTTATCGCCGGTATGAGACCGGAACGTACGCGTTACCGCGAACTCACCGAGCTTATGACCGACCATGTTTTCTGAGATGAGCACGGGGACATGCTGACGACCGTTGTGCACCGCAATGGTCAAACCGACCATATCGGGCACAACCATCGAGCGACGCGACCACGTCTTAATCGGACGGCGATCGCTGGCGGCCACCGCAACGCGGACCTTAGCCATCAAATGCTCGTCAATAAACGGACCTTTTCTAACGGAACGTGGCACGTAACTTACCTCTCAACCTATTTCTTTTTAGAACGACGACGAACAATCATGTTGTCCGTACGCTTGTTCTTACGAGTCTTGTAACCTTTAGTCGGCACACCCCATGGTGACACCGGATGACGACCACCGGAGGTACGACCTTCACCACCACCGTGCGGGTGATCAACCGGGTTCATGGCAACACCACGAACCGTCGGACGAACACCACGCCAGCGTTTAGCACCGGCCTTACCGAGTTTCTGCAGGCTGTGCTCGGAGTTACCGACCTCACCCAGCGTTGCGTAACACTCAATGTGCACTTTGCGCACTTCGCCCGAGCGCAAGCGCACCGAGGCGTAGCTGCCTTCACGTGCGGCCAGCTGAGCTGAACCGCCGGCGCTGCGCACCATCTGGGCACCTTTGCCTTGCTTCATTTCGATGCAATGAATCAGGGAACCCAGCGGGATGTTTTTAAGCGGCATTGCATTACCGGCCGAGATAGGCACTTCGTTGCCCGACTCGAGACGGTCACCAACCTTGATCCCCTTGGGCGCAATTATGTAGCGACGCTCACCATCGGCGAACAACAACAGGGCGATGTGCGCACTGCGGTTCGGATCGTATTCAATGCGTTCAACCTTGCTCGGAATACCGTGCTTGTTACGCTTGAAATCAATAATGCGGTAGCGCTGCTTGTGACCACCACCGATATGACGGGTGGTAATGCGACCAGCATTGTTACGGCCGCCCGTCTTGGATTTCTTTACTACCAGCGGCTCGTAGGGCTTGCCTTTATGCAGGTCAGCGCCGATCACCTTGACCTTGAAGCGCTGCCCGGCAGAAGTCGGCTTGGATTTTTGTAATGGCATTGTTCTATCGCCTCAACAGTTCAACGCTTATTCAGCGCCGACGAAATCGATGGTGCTGCCTTCGGCCAGACACACGTATGCTTTTTTCCAGTGACGACGACGGCCAGCGATGCCCTTAAAGCGCTTCGTCTTGCCTTTCATGTTCGCCACCTGGACGGATTCAACCTTGACTTCGAACAAGCCTTCGACCGCTTGGCGGATTTCAGATTTGTTGGCGTCAGTACGTACTTTGAAAACAACCTGATTGGCAGACTCGCCAACGTTGGTCGCTTTTTCGGACATATGCGGTCCGAGCAGCACGGTCATCATGCGTTCGCGATTCATGCCAATTTCTCCTCGAGAAGCTTGACCGCGGCGACGGTCATAACGACCTTGTCGTGGCGCAGCAGGCTGACCGGGTCGATTGCGCTGACTTCCATCACCGCAATGTGCGGCAGGTTGCGCGCGGCCAGAAAGACGTTCTCGTCAAACGCCTCGACCAGAATCAAAGCATTGGTTGCATCGAGCTCATTGAGCTTGGCTGCCATCACTTTGGTCTTGGGCTCGGCAACGCTGAGCTCATTGACCACCATGAGGCGCTCGGTACGCACCAACTCTGACATCAGCGCCTGCATGGCGCCCTTGTACATCTTGCGATTTACTTTTTGCTTAAAGCTGCGTGGCGTGGCGGCAAATGTGCGCCCGCCGCCGACCCAGATTGGGCCACGCGTGGTACCAGCACGAGCACGACCGGTGCCTTTTTGGCGCCAAGGCTTGGCGCCACCACCGCGCACAGCGGCACGGTTGAGCTGCGCTTTGGTACCACTACGACCGGCTGCCATATAGGCCGTCACGACCTGGTGCACCAGCGCTTCGTTAAATTCGCGACCAAAGGCTGTTGCCGAGACACTAAGATCTGCGCCGCCGGCTACTTTCAGTTCGATGCTCATGTCTGGACACCACCTGTGCGGGAAAGGCGAATGATGACGTCGCCGCCTTTGGAACCCGGCACTGCACCGCGGACCAGGATCAGGTTGCGCTCGGCGTCGACCGTAACCACCTTCAGATTTGGCTGCGTGCGCTTGACGCTACCCATGTGGCCAGCCATCCGCTTGCCTTTAAAAACGCGACCTGGCGTTTGGCATTGACCAATCGAACCCGGCGCTCTGTGCGACAACGAGTTACCGTGGGTTGCATCCTGCATCGCGAAGTTGTGACGCTTGACGCCACCGGCAAAACCTTTACCGATCGTCACGCCCGTGACGTCGACGGCCTGCCCTTCGGCGAACATGTCTTCCACTTTCAGCGCGCCACCGACTTCATATTCGGTGTCGTCGGTCAGGCGGAATTCCCACAGGCCGCGGCCCGCTTCAACGCCCGCTTTAGCGTAATGACCGCTCTGGGCCTTACTTACACGCGACGCGCGTCGCTCGCCCGTTGCCACCTGCAGCGCGCGGTAACCATCCGAATCTGCGGATTTAACCTGCGTGATGCGGTTGGGCAGCGCCTCGATCACGGTGACAGGCACAGACTGCCCATCTTCCGTAAACACACGCGTCATGCCGCATTTGCGGCCAACCATGCCAATACTCATCGTTTTATCCTCAATTCACTACGCCGGCATAGTGCCGGGGCAGCGGGGGCTTTCGGCCCGTGGGTCATACCGCGTATGCAAAAGATCCGCGAGATACCCTGATGTGCTGTTTCAATACAAAGCCCGGTAAGCAAAATTTGCCACCGGGCTGTGCGAGCCGCCCATTATAGGCAACTCTTACTTCGTTTGGAAACCCTTTTTCTCTCAAAATTGACCGAATCTCAGGGTTATTTTCGCCCTGACGGCCAATTATCGCATTTGGGCCTAGTTCAGTTTGATCTGAACGTCCACGCCCGCCGGCAGTTCGAGCTTCATCAGCGCGTCGACGGTCTTGTCCGTTGGGTCCATGATGTCCATCAAACGCTTGTGCGTACGCAGCTCATACTGATCTCGCGCGTCCTTGTTGACGTGCGGGGAGATCAGAATGGTAAAACGCTCTTTTTTGGTCGGCAGCGGGATCGGGCCCTTCACCTGCGCACCGGTGCGCTTGGCGGTTTCGACGATTTCTTTCGCCGAGGTGTCGATCAGACGGTAGTCAAACGCCTTGAGGCGGATGCGAATACTTTGATTAGCCATGTGTTTTCCTGTCTTGCCGGCCAAATGACCGAACGTTGTTTAGTAGGTGGGCTTACGCCCGGCTCGCACGGCCTGCGCCGCACCTGTGATTTTCAGCTTCCCGCCCCGGGCACAGACCCGGCGGCGCATAATGGACTACGGGGGCAGCTTGCGCCACCCCCGCAAACCAAACTCTTCAGGCGATGACCTTCGCCACGACGCCCGCGCCCACGGTACGGCCACCTT